>DASQOZ010000026.1:0-9961 GCA_035644195.1 Candidatus Methylomirabilota bacterium
AACACCGGCATGGACGTTTCGTTCAAGGCATCGCGGCTTTGGGCGGGCGCGACCAATTCACTTTTGCAGATTGACGGCCTGCGCCACATCATTGAGCCGTCGGCAAGCTACGTTTTCATTCCGCGTCCGGACACATCGCCGCCGCAATTGCCGCAATTCGATTCCGAATCGCCAAGTCCTTTGCTGCTGCCAATTGAATTGCCGGATTACAATGACATTGATTCGATTGACAGTGAAAACGTCATCCGCTTTGGCCTGCGCAACACGCTGCAAACCAAACGTGGCGGTGAGATTGAACATTTGATTGACTGGAACATCTTGCTCGACTGGCGGCTGCGCCCGAATGCGACACAGCAGACGTTCAACGATTTGTATTCGCAATTGGAATTTCATCCGCGCACGTGGCTCACGCTGCAATCGCAAACCCGTTACGACATCAACGGCGGCTCGTTGAATCTCGCGTATCATGAACTCACGTTCACGCCGAACGAATGGTGGAGCTGGGGCATCGGCCACGAATACTTGCGCGCCGGATTTGTGGACAGCGGCGACAATCTCATCAGCAGCACGATGTTTTTGCGCGTGAACGACAATTGGGGCTTCCGCACGACGCATGATTTCAACGCGCTGGACGGCCGGTTGCAGCAACAATTTTATACGGTCTACCGCGACATGCGGAGTTGGACGGCCGCGCTGA
This sequence comes from Candidatus Methylomirabilota bacterium, assembly GCA_035644195.1. Lineage (GTDB taxonomy): Bacteria > Verrucomicrobiota > Verrucomicrobiia > Limisphaerales > UBA11358 > UBA11358. The sequence goes on from DASQOZ010000026.1 coordinate 698, forward strand.
CGTTTCGCGTGACGGACAATGGAATTGGTCCGAAGGATTACACGGTCGCATTCAGCTTTTCCATCAAAGCGCATCCGCGCCACAATGTCGGCCGCGATGCGGTCGAGCCATATCACCTCGTCGGGGAATAACTCTAAATCGCCGGCAGCAAAATCGTGAACGTGGAGCCTTTGCGGATTTCGCTTTGCACCTCGATTTTGCCGTGATGCTCATGGACGATGCGCTGCGAAATGGCGAGACCCAAACCCGTTCCATTTTTCTTCGTCGTGAAAAACGGCTCGAACATCCGCGACAGATTTTCAGTCGAAATGCCGACGCCGGTGTCGTAAATTTGAATTTTCAAACTGCGTGCGCCACTTTTGTCATTCGTAATTTCCGTTACGATGGTGAGAGTGCCATTTGCGCTCATCGCTTCGAGCGCATTGAACAGCAGGTTCATGAAGACCTGCTGCAATTGCGCCTCATCGCCATGAACAGTGTGCGAAACGGCTTTGTAGTCGCGCTTGACAGAAATCATTTTGGCCGTGATTTGATGCTGTAAAAGCCGCAGCGAATGTTCCAGCACGTCGTGAATGCGCACGCTTGCGAAGGCCGCCGGTTTTGGAGCGCCAAACCGCAACATCTGGCTGACCATCGAATTGATGCGCGTCAATTCCCGCGCGACGACTTCGGCGAGTTCCTTTTCCTCGCTCTTTTGCATCAGCAATTCGATGAACGTTTTGATCGCCGTGAGGCCATTTTTGATTTCGTGCGCGATGCCCGCCGAAAGCGTGCCGAGATTGGCGAGTTGATCCAATCTTTGGAGATTTTGCTCTGAAATGGGAGACGGCTTCCACGAAGTGGTTTTTTTTGACCTGATATTTTTTTTCCGTGCAGTTGACATATATAAACAACAATACGCCCCTTGTCGCCGGTATTCTGACTGGAGAAAACTTAAACTGTTTTGTTTCGGCGACAAACAAAAAAACATTCAAATGATATTTTTCGTGCTGTTTTAAGACTGACTTTTCGCGGCAAACGGCTACGCTACATTTGCCGAATGAAAAATAATTTCGATAAAATCGAATCCGTAGTCGCCGACATACGCAAAGGCAAAATGGTCATCGTCGTGGACGACGCCGACCGCGAAAACGAAGGCGATTTGATTTGCGCCGCGCAACACATCACGCCCGCCGCCGTCAATTTCATGGCCAAGCACGGGCGCGGCTTGATTTGCGTCGCCACAAATTCCGAACGCTTGCAACAACTCGGCGTTGAGCGCATGGTCAAACAAAACCGCGAAAGTTTTCGCACCGATTTTCAAGTGAGCGTGGATGCCGCGCGCGGAATCACCACTGGTATTTCCGCCGCCGACCGTTCGCAAACGATTCAAATCATGGCCGCGCCGACCGCCGTGCCGGAAGATTTAGTCCAGCCCGGCCATGTTTTTCCGTTGCGAGCACGACCCGGCGGAGTTTTGCAGCGCGCCGGCCACACCGAAGCCGCCGTGGATTTGGCAACGCTCGCCGATTGCAGGCCGATTGGCGTGCTATGCGAAATTCTTAATGATGACGGCACGATGGCGCGCTTGCCGCAGCTTTTGAAATTTGCGAAAAAGCACAAACTGAAAATCTGCACGATTGAAGATTTGATCCATTTCCGCCGCACGCGCGAAAAGCTCGTTGAAAAAATTGAAGTCGTGAAATTGCCGACCGACTTTGGCGATTTCGATTTGCATTTGTATCGCTCGAAGATTGACGAGAAACATCACGTCGCCCTCGTGCGCGGCGATGTTGCCGGGCAGAAAAATATCCTCGTGCGCGTCCACAGCGAATGCCTGACCGGCGACGTTTTTGGCTCGCGCCGCTGCGATTGCGGGTCGCAACTGCATCAGGCGATGAAGCAAGCCGCCGAAGCCGGTCGCGGCGTGATTGTTTATATGCGGCAGGAAGGCCGCGGCATCGGCCTCGCGCCGAAGATCAAAGCCTACAAATTGCAGGAGCAGGGTTTGGACACGGTTGAAGCGAATGAAAAACTCGGCTACGGAATGGATTTGCGCGAATACGGACTCGGCGCGCAAATCCTCGTTGACCTCGGCTTGAAAACCATCCGGCTGCTGACGAACAATCCGAAAAAAGTCGTCGGGCTGGAAGGTTACGGCCTGAAAATCACGGAGCAAGTGCCGATCAAAATAAAATCCAATCCGCACAACGAACGCTATTTGAAAACGAAGCGGGAAAAGCTGGGGCATCTTTTGTGAACGAGACACAATTTAGATTTCAACAAAAGAGAAATGCTAATCCGCGTCATTTTTTGATTTATGCGGCAAGTGCTGAACTTGCAGTCGTCGAAAAAATCACAAAGGAAGAAAAAGGAATTTCCAAATGGACGCCACACGAACTGGCGGCGATTATTTTCTCCGCCTTTGCACTTGAAGCTATTTGCAATTCTTTTGGCGACAAATTATTTGGCGAAAGCTGTTGGAAAGATTTTGAAACCCGAAGTCCAATTGAGAAGTTGCAAATTGTCTGTGAAAAATTAAATATCAATTCGAGTTTGGATTTTCGGAACGAACTCTGGTCGGATGCAAAATGGCTGGTTGGTTTTAGAAACGAGGTTGCACACGCCAAGCTCCAACCTATCGACCAAGAAACAACAATTCCCATTGCCCAGTGCAATTATTATCCGATCAATTCATGGCCTCTGTCAGATGTCGAAAAGGAAATTACTATCGGAAATGCAAAACGAGCCATAAAAGTGGTTCAAGAAATTCTTGCCCAGTTCTATTTGAAGATAAAAGAAGAAGATAGAGGTTCATTGTTTTTTGACATTTCATTTACCACAGGATCATCACGTTAAAACCCATCAAAACCAAAACGGCTCGTGCCAGCGGCGGCACATTCGCCATCGTCGCGTCGCGCTGAAATTTCTTTGTAGGAGTCGAGGTAACGAGACTCAAATTTTTCTGAAAAAATAGTCAGAGACTCCTCACGTCGTCTCCTGATTTTTCAAATATTGTCGCGCTTGCGTGATTTCGTTTTGGCGTTAAACTTCAGCCATGAGCTTTGAACAACTCAAGCGGGAAGTGGTGACATTGAGCGACCGCGAGCAGGCGGATTTGATCCGGTTCACGCTCCAGTTGCGCCATGAGCACGACGCGGATTATTGCCGCGAAGTCACCGACCGGCTCAATGACGGCGACAAGTCCCGCTGGCTCACGCCCGATGAGTTTGAACGCCGTCTCGGCAACGCCTGACGGCCATGCGGCCTTACGCGATCTACATCAACGAAGCCGCGCTGGCATCCGCGCCCAAGTCCGGCTGGCAGCGCGAAAAGGTCATGGGTTTCATCCGCTCGCTCGCGGACAATCCAAACACGCCCGGCGATTTTTCAGAAAAGGACGGCGCGGGCAGAAATGTGCAGGTCAAGGTGATTGGCCGCTACGCGCTGACATTTTGGGCTGACCATGCGGTTTCGGAAATCAAAGTGACGCACATCAAACTGGCCGACCAGTGAAATCGATTTTTTAATTTTATCAGTCACCGATAATTTTCAAATGCTTAAAAAAGTTAAAACCAAAATGGCACGCGCCAGCGGCGGCACATTCGCCATCGTCGCGTCGCGTTACAATTCAGAATACGTGGACGCGATGCTGCACGCGGCGCGTGAGGAATTGCTTCAAGCCAAAGCGCACATCCGCATCGTGCGCGTGCCGGGCGCATTTGAGATACCCGTCGCGGCTTCACGATTGGCGCAATCAAAATCGCGTCGTTACGATGCCATCATTTGCTTCGGCGTGATTTTTCAAGGCGAAACGAGCCACGCGCAGCACATCGGCAAAGGCGTGACGCACGCGCTGGCGCAAATTCAGGTGCTGCACAAAACTCCGGTCATTCACGGCGTTTTCGTTTTTGAAAAAGTGAAGCACGCCAAGGTTCGTTGCCTCGGCAAAAAACACAATCGCGGCACGGAAGCGGCGCAAACGGCGTTGGAAATGGCGCGCGTGATGAAGGGTTTGTGAAAATTTTCACAAACGGCTTGCAGCATGAATGGGCGAGTGTTAAATTTTTCCAGCCATTTTGGATTAACCGCTTTGTTTGAGTATGAAAAAATTGTTTTTATTTTTGGCGCTTGGAATTTTTAGCGCGGGACAAATCGTTTTCGCAGCCGACATCACGGGAACCATCACACTCAAAGGCACGCCGCCCAAGGAGGTCGAAATCGCGCCCATCATGGACGACGCGACTTGCGGGCAAATGTATTCCACGGCGCCCACGACGCATTTTTATGTCGTCGGAAAAAATGGCGAATTTGCGGACGTGATCGTTTCGCTCAAGGACGCTTCGGGAAACGAAATCATCGGCAAATCCACCGGCGCGACGGCCAAGCCCGCGATGCTCGATCAAAAAGGCTGCCTTTATATGCCGACGATTCTGGCGATTCAAACCGGCCAAAAACTCATCGTCAAAAATTCCGACAATTGCATTCACAATGTCCACAGCATTTCCACTGCCGGCAATCCCGAGCATAACGATGCGCAAATGTCCGGCGGCGCGGATTTGACTTATACCTTTCCCAAACCGGAAATGTTTTTGAAATTTCAATGCGACGTGCATCCGTGGATGTTCGCGTGGGTCAGCATTTTTGACAGCCCGTATTTTTCCATCAGCGGCAAGGACGGCAAATTCACCATCAAAAACGTGCCGCCCGGCAGATATACTGTTGTGGCCAATCATCGTAAACTTGGCGAACAAACACAAACCGTCGAAGTCGCAGGCAAAGACGTGCCGGTGAAATTTACGTTTGAAATCAAATAACCGAATCAAAACGACCGCTGCAAAGAACCGCAGCGGTTTGTTATTTTTTCATCAGGCAGAATGAACGCAAATTGTGAGGCAAACAACAATCACCGGCTGCACCGGTTCGCCGTGCTGACGGCGGTTGCCACATTTTTGCTGCTCGGCGCCGGTGGACTCGTCACGAGCCACGAAGCCGGAATGTCCGTGCCCGATTGGCCGAACAGTTACGGCTACAATATGTTCGCCTTTCCGGTTTCACAATGGACCGGCGGAATTTTTTACGAACACACACACCGCCTTTGGGCCTCGGCGGTTGGTTTGATGACGACAATGCTCGCCGTATGGATTTGGCTCAAAGATTCACGCAAATGGATGAAATGGCTCGGCGTTATTGCTTTTTTTGGCGTCGTCGCGCAAGGCATTCTCGGCGGACTGCGCGTGACAATGAAAATGAACAGCCTCGGAATTTTTCACGGCGTCATCGCGCAGGCATTTTTCGTTTTGATTTGCGCGATCGCATTCTTCACCAGCGGCACATGGCAAAAAATTTCCGAACAAACGAAATTAAATGTGTCGCGCCATTTGCGAACGCTCGTGCTGGCGGCAACCATTTTAGTTTTCTTCCAACTGGTTCTCGGCGCGACCATGCGGCATCAGCATGCGGGTCTGGCCATTTCGGATTTTCCGCTGGCACACGGACAAATCTGGCCGGACACAAATCCCGATGCGATTCAGCGCTACAACGCGCAGCGCATGGAAATGACGAACGCAAATCCAATCACGGCGTTTCAAATTATTTTGCAAATGATTCATCGCTTTGTCGCGTTCGCCATTTTTCTGGGCGCGGCGGCGGCAGCCGGATTGTCTGCGAAAAAACTCGGCAAGCAGGATGCGCTGACAAAGTTCGCGTTTTTTTGGCTGGCGCTGATTATTGCGCAAATCGGTCTCGGCGCATGGACGATTTGGTCAAACAAAGCCGCAGATATCGCGACGGCGCACGTGCTTGTCGGCGCGCTTTCGCTCGTGACAGGCGCTCTCTGGTGCATTATTGCTTTCCGCCGGTCGGCTGTAGCGGCGGTCTGTGACCGTCGTTCACAGAGCGACGCTACAGTTGGCGCATTTGGAACTTTTGCCGCAAATAAATGAAAGATTTTTCCGCTGAAATTTTGAGCAATGCCGCCGCTGAAAAAAGTTGGACGACAGTTTTTTCCGATTTGGTCAAAGCGCGATTGACCACGCTCGTGCTGCTGACGACTGCGGTTGGTTTTTACATCGGCGAAATCGGCGCTATCAATTTTGTTTTATTTTTCAATACTCTTGCGGCTACTGCGCTCGTCGCTGCTGGCGCGGCTGCGCTGAATCAATTGCTCGAACGCGAATACGATGCGAAAATGCGCCGAACGCAAGATCGTCCACTGCCATCAGGGCGTTTGCAGCCAGCGACTGTTGCCATTTTCGGCGGCGTCACTTCGGTTGCCGGTTTGATTTATCTCGCGCTCGCAGTGAATTTGCTCACGAGCGTTCTCGGCGCGGTCACGCTCGTCAGTTATTTGTTCATTTACACGCCGCTCAAGCGCGTGACGTGGCTGAACACGGCCATCGGCGCGATTCCCGGCGCGTTGCCGCCGTTGATGGGCTGGACTGCCGCGCGAAATGAATTGACCGGCGGTGGTTGGACGCTTTTCGCGATTCTTGCGTTCTGGCAAATCCCGCATTTCTTCGCCATCGCGTGGATGTATCGCGAAGAATACGCGAAAGCTGGTTTCGTGATGCTGCCGAACGTCGAGTCCGGCGGCCAGCGCACGGCGCAACAAACCGTCAGCCACACACTCGCGTTGTTCATCGTCAGCCTGTGTCCATTCCTTTTCAAAATGGCCGGAGTCATTTATCTTGGCGGCGCGATTTTTCTGGGCGCGGCATTTTTGTTTTGTGCGATCCAATTTTCACGGCAACTGACTTTGCCGCGCGCGAAGCAATTATTTTTGGCCTCAATCCTTTATCTGCCGCTGTTGCTGGCAGTGATGTGTTTGGACAAGTTGAAATAAATTATGGACGCGACCGTTGAACAATTTCCGCCGCATCGCAAACATGATACGCACGATGAGCACGCGCATCACGACGCCGGTTTTTGGCGCGGCTATGTTTTTTCCAGCGACCACAAAATCATCGGCATTCAATATGGTTTCACGGCGTTGTGTTTCATGCTGTTCGGATTTTTCCTGATGTTGTTGATGCGCTGGCAAATCGCGCATCCGCAACAGCCCGTGCCGTTGGGAATCGGCTGGCTGCTCGAAAAAATTCTTGGCAACGTCGCGGCGGGCGGCGCGATTTCGCCCGACCTTTACAATTCCTTCGGCGCAATGCACGGCACGATCATGGTGTTTTTGGGAATTGTGCCGCTGGCATTTGCGGCATTCGGCAATTACGTCGTGCCGCTGATGATCGGCGCGCCTGACATGGCATTTCCGCGCGTCAACATGGCGAGCTATCAGGCATATTTTCTCGGCGGCGTAGTCATGTTCGTCAGCTTTTTCATTCCCGGCGGCGCGGCGCAAGCGGGTTGGACTTCGTATTCGCCTCTGGCAACTTCGATCCCGACACACGGACAATTATTTTGGATCATCGGGATGGTGTTGCTCATTTCGTCATCGCTGCTTGGCGCGGTGAATTTCATCGCGACGATCATCCAATTGCGCGCGCCGGGCATGACGTGGATGCGCCTACCGTTTTTCGTTTGGGCACAATTGATTACGGCGTTCATTTTGCTGCTGGCGTTTCCGCCGCTCGAAGCCGCAGCCGTCATGCAATTGATGGACAACGTCGTGCGCACGAGTTTCTTTTTGCCGACCGGCCTTGCCGTAAGCGGAAATCTGGCGCACATCAGCGGCGGCGGCAGTCCATTGTTGTGGCAGCATTTGTTCTGGTTCCTCGGTCATCCGGAAGTTTACGTTTTGATTTTGCCGGCGATGGGAATTGTCTGCGAAATTATCGCGTGCAACACGCGCAAGCCGATGTGGGGCTACAAATCGCTCGTGTATGCTGTGCTGGCAATCGGTTTTCTTTCGTTCATCGTGTGGGCGCACCACATGTATCTGACAGGCATGGGCACAAAAATTTCCGCGTTTTTCCAGGCGACGACGATGATCATTTCGATCCCGTCGGTCATCATTTTAACGTGCCTGTTCATCACGCTTTGGGGTGGCTCAATCCGTTTCAACACGCCGATGCTGTTCGCGCTGGCGTTTTTGCCGATGTTCGGCATCGGTGGACTGACCGGCCTACCGCTGGGCTTCAACGCAAGCGATGTTTATCTACACGACACTTACTACATCATCGCGCATTTTCATTACGTCGTCGCGCCGGGGACGATTTTTGGTTTGTTCGCAGGGATTTATTTTTGGTTTCCGAAAATGACAGGGCGGAAGATGAATGAATTCTGGGGACGGATGCATTTCTGGTGCTCGTTCATTTTTATGAATCTGGTTTTCATGCCGATGTTCGCGCAAGGCATGAAAGGCATGTTGCGGCGCATGGCCGATGGCGGCGCGAATTATTCCGCCGCGCGCGTGCCGAACGCGATGGACACGCTGCCGACGAGCATCATGGAATTACACGTTTGGATTTTGTGGGCGGCAATCGCGCTGGGCATCGCGCAAATTCCGTTCATCATCAATTTGTTCTGGAGCATCAAGCACGGCGAAAAAGTTGGCGACAATCCGTGGGAATCCACGACGGTCGAATGGCAAACGCCCACGCCGCCGCCGCACGGAAATTTCGCGCACGCGCCGCAAATTTATCGCGGGCCTTACGAATACAGCGTGCCCGGCCACGCGACCGATTTCACGCCGCAAAATGAACCGCCCGTCGGCGCGCACGCCTCGCAAATTTCAACACACGCACACTGAATTTTTTCATGGAAATCCCCTACGCAATCCAGCCGCGACCGGACACCGGCCTTTACAACGCCAAGCTCGGCATCTGGCTTTTTCTCGCATCCGAGGTCATGCTTTTCGGCGGTCTTTTTTCCGCCTACGTTTTGCTGCGCGTCGGCGCGGACCAGTGGCCGCACGGCTGGCTCGACGTGCGCTTCGGCACGCTCAACACCATCATCCTCGCGCTTTCTGCGATCACAACCTTGCTCGCATGGGCGGCGTGCAAAGTCGGGCAATTCGGCAAGTTCAAATTTTTCCACGCCTGCACGCTGCTGCTGGCGCTGTCGTTTTTGTCCGTGAAAATGTATGAATACCACGACAAATGGATTCACTACGAAATAAAATTGAACGATGGAACATTCGCCGACGGCCACCTCGTTGAAAAATCCGCCGACTTCGACCTCGCCAAGAAAACCGGCACAGTCACCTTGCATGGCCGCTTCGTCAGCGATGAAACTTTGCTCTACGATTTGCGCTCGCAGAAAAACATCGGGCTGAAGGAAATCACAATTGCCGTCGCCGACATCAAAAAAATGGAGAATTACGGCCCGTGG
>DASQOZ010000027.1:0-10982 GCA_035644195.1 Candidatus Methylomirabilota bacterium
ACGCCGATGGATTGATGCGCCGAAATCAGCGCCGTCGTGTTGCCGCACCAACTGCCGAGCAGCATCGCCGCGCGGCAATAATTCGTCTGCGAAAGCCCAAGCCCGCCGTATTCCGTTGGAACTTTGATGCCGAACGCGCCAAGCTTCGCCAATTCATCCAGCACGGGCTGCGGAATTTCGCCTGTGCGATCAATTTCATCGGCATCCACTTTTTCGCGCAGCAATGCTTCCAATTTTTGCAGAAATCCGTTGCCACGTTCGCGGTCATCAGCGCTTTGCGCCGGGAATGGTGAAATTCCGGCAAGGTTGAATTCGCCCATGAACAGGCCGCTCAAAAAAGTTTTTCCGTGCGTAGCCATCCTCGCCGCTTCGGTCAATTCAATCGCCGCGCGCTGGCCGGCGGACATTTTGGACGTGTCAATCGTCTGTGGTTCTTCAATTGCCATAAAAATTTTTGCCGGTTGAAGCCATTGATTTCAACAAGGCGCACGGTTCAAAATGTTCCGCGCCGCGATCCACCAGATTTTCCATCGCGCCAACAATTTTTTCAGTGCCAACTGAATCCGCATAACGCAGCGGCCCGCCGCGAAACGGCGCGAAACCCGTGCCCATGATCATCGCGAAATCCACGTCCGCCGGTTCGGCCACGATTTGTTCTTCAAGGCAGCGCGCGGCTTCGTTGACCATCAGAAAAACCATCCGCTCCTGCAATTCTTCGCGCGAAAATCCGGCACCAGTTTGATTTTGCACAAATGAAGCGACTCGTGGATTTAGCCGTGGCTCTTTCGATTTTTCGTGCAGATAAAATCCGCGCCCATTTTTTCGTCCAAGCAATTTCGCTTCCATCATTTTGCCAAGAACGGCGGGAATGCGCATGCGCTCGCCGAAATACGCGGCCAGTGTTTGCGCAACGTGCAGCGAAACGTCCACGCCCACTTCATCAATCAGCCGTAGCGGTCCCATTGGCATTCCAAAATCCAGCATCACTTCGTCGAGATTTTCAATTTTTGCGCCCGCCTCAAAAAGATTTCCCGCCTCAATCAAATACGGCATCAGAATCCGGTTCACGAGAAAACCGGGACTGTCCTTGACCACGACGGGCAGCTTGCCGATTTGCTGCGCGAATTTCACCGCGCGTTGCAAAACTTCCGGCGCGGTTTGTTTCGCCGCGACGATTTCCACCAATTGCATCCGATGGACTGGATTGAAAAAATGAATTCCGAGAACACGTTCAGGCTTTCGCGTGCTTGCCGCCAATTCCGAAATCGGCAAGGCCGAAGTGTTTGTCGCCAAAATGGTGTCATCATCCGCCAATGCGTCGAGCCGCTGGAAAATCTTCTTCTTCAATTCCAAATTTTCAACAGCCGCTTCAATAACCAGATTAACATTGCGCAACGGAATTTCATCTGGCGCTGGAAAAATCCGATCCATTCCATCGCGCGCTTCGCGTTGATTGAAAACGTGCCGCTTCACACCATCGCGATAAATTTTGGCGATGCCGCCCACGCCTTTGGCAACCTGCTCCGCGTTGATGTCGCGCAAAATGACCGGCAATCCGCGCGCACTCAACCATTGCGCGATGCCCGCGCCCATCACGCCCGCACCCATGACAGCAGTTTTTTCAATCGGCTTTGTTTCAATTTTTGCAACGGACAATTTTTTCGCGCGCTCCTGCAAAAAGAAAATGCGAAGCAAATTGCGGCACGCCTCGGCTTGAGCAAGTTCAACAACGCCATCGCGTTCTAGTGCAAGCGAATCGGGAATGGATTTGGAAATTCCTCGCGTAACCACTTCGAACGCTTTGAGAATCGCCGGATAATGTCCGCGCGTCTTTTTGAGCAATTGCGGTCGTAATTTCTTTTCAATCAAAGTCGCGGCGAGTGGATTATTGACAAACCAATGATTTTTTCGCTGCGGTTTGCCTTGCCGAATTTTTTTAATTGCAAATGCAGTCAAATTTTCCGCTGGAACAACGTCGTCAATCATTCCCAACTTCAGCGCGAGTTGCGACGCGACAGTTTTCCCGGCCAAAATGATGTCAAGCGCTTTGGGCAAACCAATCAAGCGCGGCAGACGCGTCGAACCGCCCCAGGCCGGCAAAAGACCGAGTTGCGTTTCCGGCAAACCGACTTTTGTCACACGGTCAGGCGAAGCGATCCGGTAATCGCAAGCGAGCGAAATTTCATAGCCGCCGCCGACGGCCACGCCGTGAACCGCCGCGACCGTTGGAATTTTCAGCGTGGCAATCCGGTTGAATAAATTTTGGCCGAGTTCGATGATTTCACGGACTTCTTTTGCGCTGGAATTTTCGCCAATCGTTTTCAAATCCAAACCGGCGATAAAAATAGAGCGTTTGGCGCTGATGAGAACAACGCCTTTGAGTTGTGACGGGGTTTCGATAAAGTCCAGTTGTTCGCGCAATTCATCCAGCGTCGCGCGGTCGAAAATGTTCGCCGACGAACCGGCGCGATCAAACGTCAGCACGCAAATGCCGTTGTCGCGAATGGTTCGTTGAATTGTCGCCATAATTAAATTCGTTCCAACCACAGCGCCGCGCCCTGCCCACCGCCGACGCACAGCGTCACGAGCGCGCGTTTGGCTTTGCGCCGTTGCAATTCCTTCAAACTCGCCAGCGCCAATCGCGCGCCGGTCGCGCCGACCGGATGACCGAGCGCAATCGCACCGCCGTTCACATTTAATTTCTCAATTAAAATTTCGCCAAGCGGATTTTCTAGTTTCAAAAATTCCCGCGCGAATTTTTCTGATAGCGCGCCGCGCATCACCGCGAGCGTTTGCGCGGCAAAGGCTTCGTTGATCTCAATCAAATCAGCATCGGCAATTTTCAAATCAGTTTTGGTTTGGGCATTCGCAATTGCAAATAACGGCCCGAGTCCCATGCGCGACGGATCGCAACCGGCATAGGCATAACCTGTCAGAACGCCGAGCGGCGTCAGATTCAATTCCGTGGCGCGTTGTTCGCTCATCACGAGCAATGCCACCGCGCCGTCGGTGATTTGGGACGAATTGCCGGCGGTGACACTGCCGGTCTTGCGGTCGAAAACGGGTTTGAGTTTGGCAAGGGCTTCGAGCGTTTGATTTTCACGCGAGCCGTTGTCTTGCACAATTGGCTTTTCGATTTTTAAATTGGCATTTGGAAAAACCGGGCAAATTTCTTCCGCCAATTTTTCGCGCGCAACGATGGCGCGTTGATGCGATTGCAAGGCAAATTCATCCTGTTCCTTGCGCGAAATGGAAAATTCGCGCGCGAGGATTTCAGCGGTTTCACCCATGTTCAGGCCGCAAACGGGGTCAGTCAGCCCCAATTGCAATCCGATTCGCGGTTGAAAATCTTTCGGACGAAATGTCGCGAACACTTTCAGCTTTTGTCCGAAAGTTTTTGCACGCGCGAGGCGATTGAATTTTTCCGCTGTTGTTTGTTTAAACAGCAGCGGAACGTTCGACATGCTTTCCGTGCCGCCGACGATGTAAATGGAACCGCGACCAGCGAGAATTTTTTCCTGCGCCTGCGTAATGGCTTCGCAGCCGGAAGCACAGTTGCGATGAACGGTGACGGCGGGAACCGATTTTGGAATTCCCGCGCGCAACGCGATGACGCGCGCGACGTTCGCTGCATCCGCCGGTTGCGCGACGCAGCCGAAAATCACTTCATCCACGATTGCCGGGTCAATTCCCGTGCGCGTGAGCAACGCGTTGACAGCGATGCGCCCAAGTTCATCCGCACCGAGCGGCGCAAGGTCGCTGCCCATTTTGCAAAACGGCGTGCGAATTCCATCCACGATGACAAGGCGTTCAGTTTTCATTATTGTTTTGGCCGATGGTCAACGAGCTTTTGTTCTTTGATTTGCGTGCCGACGCCCTGAAGGTCGCGCATTTCCTGAACATCGTGAAACAAAATTTTGTTCGGATGCACATCGGCAATTTTGTGGCAGCGCTCACTTAAGTCACGGCTCAATTGCGTTTCATTCGCGCCGTCAATTTTCTGGACGTGCAAAATAATTTCATCCAATTCATTTGGATCGTCATTTTTTTTACGCAATTCCAATTGCCACGAGCCGACGTGCGGCGCGTCGTCCAAAACGTGTTCGAGTTCGTTGAAATCCACGAGCGTGCCTTTGAGTTTGTCGAGGTTCATCTCCTTGATTTCCGAACTGCGCGAAATTTTTCCGACGAGTCGTGGCAGAACGCGATGACAATAGGGACAAGGCTCATAAGTCAGCCCGCCGTCAATGCAATCGCCGGTGCGATAGCGCAAAACAACCGTGCCGCGAGCGGCGAGCGGCGTGAAAACAATTTCGCCGGGTTGACCGGTCGGAACAATTTCGCCGGTTTTTGGATTTACAATTTCAACGATGCCGAGGTCGGGATAAAGATGATAACCGCCGGATGGTTGATCGGCGGGAAACGGACATTCAGCCCATGCGGTCTTGGATTCGGTGAAACCGTAAGTTGACAGCACATTGGCATTTGGTGCGCCGAGTTCACTGGCAAGTTCATGAAGCTTTTGACGCAAGCCGTCGCTGACTTTTTCGCCGCCGAGGACAATGTTGCGAAGATTTTCGCAGCGCAACTTTTCCGCGACAGCTTGTGACAAGACGTGATACAAAAATGTTGGAATGCCGATGAGATTGTCGGGCTTGATTTTGCGGATGATCCGCAGTGTGGCGTCAGTGCCCATCACTTTGCCGCCGCCGGAGCTGAACATCATCGCGCCAAATTCCGTTCCCGCGTAATGCGTCATCCAAAATGCCAGATGCGGCGCGTAAGGAAATGCGTTGAGCATCCGGTCTTCGCGGCGCGCGCCACAAACTTCTATCACCCGTTTGCCCACTGTGGCAAGAATCGTCAAATCCTGTTGCGTGTAGAGAAATGGAACCGGCTCGGCGGCGCGGCCAGTCGTGAATGTCATGAAAATCGGACGGAACTCGGCTTCAAAATTTTTGCGGACCACGGCGCGGCCTTTGAGCAATGCCTCGCAAATCGTTTTTGGCCGGCGTGACAAAATGCGTTCGTCGGGAACGAGAATGAAATCGCGGAAGCGGTCAGGTTGTTGCGGCGTGTTGAGCAAATCAGCTTTCGACGTGAACGGAATTTTCGCCAGATCGTCGAGCGATTGGATGGAATCAGCGGTCAGATTGCGCTCGCGAAAAATCTTTTTGTAGTGCGCCGAAAATGGCAGCACTACGTCGCGCAGAAATTTTTGCAGTCGCGCCGCCTGTTTTTGGCGAACGACGTTTTCAGGCAATGCGTGCCATTGATCCCAGAACAGATTCATTTTGTGCGATTTTTTTTTCCACAAGCGCTTTGATTTCCGGCAGATGACGTTCGGCAACTTGCCGTCCGGCGTCAATGAACTTGCGCGGACTGCGGAAATCGAGCCAGCGGTCGTCGGAAATGCGCGGGCGCAGCACGACGTCGGCCTGACGTCCGAGCGATTCGGCCATCATGATCTGCGCGCCGTGAATGCTGCGCATGAGAATGTCCAGAATATTGCCTCGGGCGAAATAATTCAGGTGTTCATCCACCGGAATCAGTTTGCGCACCACTTCGCGCGCGCGTTTTTTCGTCAATTGCGCCAGCTCGCGCTCCGCCTGCAGGCAGTATTTGATGCGGTCAGGCGTCGGAATCGCGTTCACGGCAATAATTCTTCCGACACCCAGTTCGCGCAGCACGTCCACCGGCAATGGATCAACGATGCCGCCGTCAATGTAAGTTTCCTCGCCAAGTTGCACCGGCACGCAAACGCCCGGCACGGCGATGCTCGCGTGAACGGCGTCGGCGACTTCGCCGCTGGAAAATGTGATGCGCTCAAGCGTGGCCAGATTCGTCGTCACGACGTGCAATGGCCGGACGAGTTCGGCAAAACGGATGTGGCCGATGGATTTTTGCAGGCGTCGTTTTACGGCAAATCCGCGCACAAATCCCTGTCGCGGTGGAAATGCGACGTCAATCAAACTCCAAAATGCCCAGCGCGATTCCATTTCACGCGCGATTTCTTCGAGTTGCGTTCCATTTTTTCCAGCGTTCCAAGTCGCGCCGATGTAGGCGCCCATGCTCGAACCGGCGACGACATCAATATCAATTCCATTTTCTTCGAGCACCTGGATGACGCCGATGTGCGACAATCCTTTCGCCGCACCGGATGAAAGCGCGAGGCCGACGAGACAATTCCCAATTTCACGAGCCAGCCGGCGAACGTCGCCGCGAAATGAACCGGTCGGACGTTCGGTGGAATTTTCCGATTTCGGACAGCCGCGAATGAAAACTTTGACCGGACTGGAAACGTGTTCGATAAGCGCGTCGAAGCCATCCACCATTTCACCTTCGCGCAGGCAAAGAACCGGTTGGAATTGAACATCCGTATCTTCGCGTCCGCGCAGTTCGCGGACCAGCAAATCCATATGGTAAATGTCCTCGCTCGCCGCGCCGACGAAGAGATAGCCGAAATCCGATTGCGCCAGAAATTCAAACAGTGAAGGCGCGAAAATGTTGTCCGCGACGGCTTCGATAAGCACATAACGGAAACGACGGCGCAATTGTTCGATGAGCGACGCGATCCATTCGGGCTGATACAATTCGCCGTTGTCGCCGAGGCTCAAAAAATAATATCCGGCGTCCGCGCGCGGAATTTCGGCGGGCAATGGAAAATTTCCAGAAAGGCCGATCGCACCGCGCCGGATTGTGGTTGTGTCGCCGGTGAGCGGACGCGTGAGGCGGATGAGCGCAACGGCGGATTCCGTTTCCGCGCAGAGCGAGCGTGCGATTTGTTCGCCGAGCAGCGCCGATGGAAATCGTTGGGAAAGAAACGCGAGAGTGACCACCCGGCTTACGGTTGTCGCCAAATCCCGAATTGGTCGTTCCAAATTCATTTCACAGATTACCGCCTTCGGAAATTCACTTATCAAGCAGCCGGACGTCGCGCCTGACTGCTGATTCTTGATGCAAAATATATCTGAATTATGAGGCCGTCAAATGAGACGTTCGCAAATGCCGGAACTGGTCTGCCACTTGCTCTTTGAACTTCAATCACGAAGCTCAAAGGTTCATGCGCCAAGCTAGAAGCTGCATCGCCCGGGCTAAAAGGCGCAATTACTGTGACTGTAACTTTAACGTTTTCAGCTATTTTCGATTATTTTTTGGATTATCCAGTTCAAAGCAAACAATCATTTTCTTCTCCCCGCGATTGAGAGAGAATTTCACTATTGTTCTCAACGCCGGTTGTCCCGCGCCAGCGTGATGTAATACAACAACGTCAAAATCGAACTGACGAGCGCCGCCACATAAGTCAATGCTGCTGCATCCAAAACCTTGCTGATGCCTGTGCGTTCATCCTCGCGCACGAGGCCGAGCCGGAACAATTGCTCCTTCGCACGGCGGCTCGCGTCGTATTCCACCGGCAACGTCACGAGTTGAAAAAGCGTCATCACGCCGAAAAGCGCGATGGCAATCCAGATGAACGTCGGAAAGAATTGCCGAAAAATAAATCCTGCGAAGAAAATTCCCATGTAAGCCATGCTCGCGAATTGCGTCGCCGGCACCAGCGCCATGCGCATATTGAACAATCCGTAAGCCGCCTGATGTTGCAATGCGTGGCCGGATTCATGCGCCGCCACGCCGACCGCCGCCACCGTTTGGCCGTGAAAATTTTCCGACGACAAAAACAGCGCGCGCTTCGTCGGGTCGTAATGGTCGCTCAAATGGCCGGGCACTTCTTCTACCGGCATGTCGCCGAGACCCGCGTCATCGAGAATCCGCCGCGCCGCCTGCGCGCCAGTCATGCCCGAATCCACCGGAACCTTGCTGTATTTGCCGTAAGCGTGCGACAATTTAATCTGCGCCCAGATGCCGATAAGCAATCCGGGCAGCGCGAACAAAAAATACAAAGGATCAAATCCGTAAAACATAATTCAAATCAATTGACAGCCGCCCGATGAATTCATTCAAAGGAACGAACTGCCGTGGAAATAAAACATAAATTGAATTGTTGCACAAACTCATTTCATTTTGGGATGGACGACTGGGGTAAGTGGCGTTTGAA
This sequence comes from Candidatus Methylomirabilota bacterium, assembly GCA_035644195.1. Lineage (GTDB taxonomy): Bacteria > Verrucomicrobiota > Verrucomicrobiia > Limisphaerales > UBA11358 > UBA11358. The sequence continues at coordinate 8,057 of DASQOZ010000027.1, forward strand.
TTGTAAATATGAAAAACACAATCAAACAAGAGTGTATCGGGTGGGTTGGTAACGAAACTGGAAAAGAAATTTTCATAGTCGTTGATTCTTCTCCAATTACTTCGCATTCTTGCAATGAAGCAGAACGATTAATTGGTGAAGGTCGATTTATGTCTGGTTTTATTCCAATGGTTTTTTTGGATCGGGAATTAGACAATGCTGGACTGCGTTCATGGCTTGAATCAGAAGCCGTGCGACGTTCTATTTCAGCCAAATCAACCAGCTTGCCTGCTGGAGGAAATTAACTATTCTCGCCTCATGCCGGAAATTTTTGATTCTGAAAAATGGTTGGCGACGCGACCTGGCAGAGCGCCTGACCTTGTGCGCCGAGTTGAGAAGTGCTGGATGACAATTTCCCAATCTAAAACACAAGATCAGGATGTCGCGTTGTTAATAGCGACACCGTTTGGTATTCGCCGCGTTTCCAGTATGTTCGCGATAGGTGCTGACACAATTATAATTACCCCGACAGATGGCGGCGTCATGTTTGTTCCAACAGAGCAATGCGCTTTTCAGTTTGAGATTTTTCAGCCTACCACTGAAAAGCCGAGAATTATTGTGGGGTTCGCTCCACAGAAAGGTGAAGAATGAAGTATCAATTGATTTTGACGCTTCTATTTCTGATTGTGGGCGTGGCTTGTGCTCAACAGTCAGTTAACACCAGCACAAACGAGCCTAATCCGTCCGATCAATTTGATCCTCTGAAACCAAATCCTCACGACTTACTTACAAAATTTGAAGAAATTAAGACTAAAGCAGAACAAGGCGACGTTGAAGCGCAGTATTCGTTGGCATTCGATTTAGAGAATCGGACGCTATTGGAATCGAAGACAAATGTTATCGCAAACATAAACGAAGCCGTGAAGTGGTATCGTAAATCTGCCGAGCAGGGAAATATTTTGTCACAAGAAAAATTGGCGGGCATTTTGAGGTATGGTGCTCCTTTTGGTGGTATTTTGCCTCTACTTACAAATATCGTTGAAAGAAATCCGAGTGAGGCTGCAAAATGGTATCTTTGTGCAGCAAAACAAGGTGATACTTTTTCTCAATATTCAATCGGTGATATGTATGAGAAAGGTGAAGGTGTGGTCAAAAATTATGCTGAAGCAGTGAAATGGTATCGCGGAGCTGCTAACCAAGGTGATTCAGGCGCACAAGGTTCGCTTGGCTTCAAGTATTGGAAGGGCGAGGGTGTGCCGCAAGATTTTGTCGAAGCATACAAATGGTTTAATCTTGCTTCGGCTCAAAACTTTTCGGACGCGCAAAAATATCGAGATAGTGTCGCTCAAGAAATGACTTCTGAACAAATTGCCGAGGCGCAGGAATTATCACGCAAATTCATACCACGCGAAGAAGGTTCAAATAGTTCCACTTCATCCGAAAATCCAGTTGCAAGCGGCACAGGATTTTTCATCACGGACGATGGTTATTTGATTTCCAATTTTCATGTGGTCAAGGATGCCGCGCGGGTTCAGTTGCGCACGGGCGCGGGTTTGATTCCGGCCAAAGTGGTGAGAACGGACGCGGCCAATGACATCGCGCTGCTCAAAGTGGAAGGGAAATTTTCATGTCTGCCAATCGCCGCGAGCCGCGCGGCGGGTTTGGGTGATTCTGTTTTCACGCTCGGTTTTCCTGATCCGGGTTTGCAAGGGTTCGCGCCCAAGCTGGCCAAGGGAGAAATCGCATCGCTGTCCGGCGCGGCGGATGATGCGCGGTATTTTCAGGTGAGCGTGCCGGTGCAGCCGGGCAATTCGGGCGGCGCATTGGTGGATGAACGCGGCAATGTCATCGGCATCGTTTCGGCCAAGCTGGATGCGTCGGTGGCATTGGCGGCGAGCGGGGCGTTGCCGGAGAATGTCAATTACGCGGTCAAGAGCAGTTTCCTTTTGAGCTTTCTTGAATCCGCGCCGGATGTTTCGGCAAAACTCAAATCTGCAAATACGACGGACGAGAAGTTTTCGGATGCAGTGAATGACGTGAAAAAGGCGACGGTGTTGGTGTTGGTTTATTGAGGTGGGGCGAGCGTCCTCGCGAGCCGAATTAAAATGGTGACCGTGTGCAAGCACCGGCTCGCGGGGACGCTCGCCCCACCAATTTCTTTGTGAACTTCGTGTTCTATTGCGGCTGAAATTAAATCTCCAAAACTTTCTCAAACCGCGTCAGATTCCGCGCGCCATTGCCCGTGATGAGCGCGACGTCTTCCAATCGCACGCCGCCGATTTCAGGATAATAAAGTCCCGGCTCCACGGTCACGACCTGCCCTGCTTTCAATTTTCCGGTCGAAGTCGAGCCGACGCGCGGCGCTTCGTGGATTTCCAAACCAAGCCCGTGTCCCGTGCCGTGAAAAAATCCTTCCATGCGTCCGTTGCGCCGTCCGGTTTTGTAACCTTGCTGCACAAAATAATCCTGCACCGCTTTGTGGATTTCAGAAGTCGCGGTTCCGGCGCGCATTTTGGCAAACGCGATTTTTTGTGCCTGCCAGACGGTGTCGTAAAGTTTTCGCTGCGCCTCGCTCGCTCGCCCGCGCACGACCGTGCGCGTGATGTCGCCGAAATAGCCGGTCGCGTGCGAGCGCGGAAAAATGTCAATGATGAGCAATTCATTCGCGCGCAGTGGACCGAAGCCGCCTTCGTGCGGGTCGCACGCCTGTTTGCCGCCGGCGACAATCGTGTGCGCGGCGAGTCCGCCCGCCTGCAAAATCGCGCAATCAATCACCGCGCGCAGCCGTTCCGACGTGAGCGGCAAGCCGTGATAAATCAATTTGCGATCGCGATTGATTTTCGAGCGGCGAAGGACTTGCATCGCTTCGGACATTCCGACTTCGGCCATTGTCAGCGCGGCGGAAATTTTTCGGACTTCATCGGCGGATTTGAATTCGCGTTTCGGA
>DASQOZ010000028.1:0-20454 GCA_035644195.1 Candidatus Methylomirabilota bacterium
CCCGCGACCATCGGCCCGCACTTTGTCCGGCGGAAGAACCGCCGCCACAATGTCCCATTGTTCTTTGGTCAATTCCATCCATAACCACCTACACATCAATGGCAAAAATCACAAGCCCTATTTATGAGATGCGCTCGAGTATTGATTATTCACCAGCTAACCGGCACGGTCATTTTTTTGCCGAAACGGTTTGCGTAATGGATTTGCCGGTGATGACAGCCGTGTTCGTGAACCAGCTTCGTCAATTTCACGTCGTAGCAGCAATATTCGGCGATCTCCAAAAATCTTCCGTCCTTGAACCAGCGGATCGCCTGCAAACCTTCCGCCGTTTTTTCCACACCGAACGTCGCCGTCGCAATCGAATCGAGCGAGAGCCGATGGTTCAATTTATTTTGCAAGTCCACCATCAAATCAAGCGTTGGTAATTGCGACAAATCAAACGACGTGTAGCCGTGCAACACTTCGTAATCGAACCGCAGATTGTTAAAGCCGATGACCAAATCCGCCCGCTGCAAATCCGTGATGAGTTCGCCCACGGATTTTTCGTGATAAATTTTGTATTCGCCGCTCGCCGTGTTGAATGTGACGCCGATGCTCATGCCCATTTTGGAAATGTTGTTCCAACCGCCGACTTCATCGGCGGATTTTTGCGTTTCCAAATCGAAATAGACAATGCTCTTGGCCACTGTGATTTATTTGTAGCAGCGAACGTGAGTTCGCTCCATTCAAAAAATGACTAATTTCTAAATCCTAATGACTAAAGAATGACGAATGACCAGGCTACAAATCGGCATTTGAGCATTCATTAGTCATTCATTTCGCAGCTTGAACAAATTTCAAAACCGCGCCAAATTTTTAGCATGGCACTGACACCATCCACCATGCTACCGCTCGGCACGACCGCGCCGGATTTCAAATTGCCGGACACGAACGGAAAAATTGTTTCGCTTGCCGATTTCAAAAATGCGCCGGCGTTGCTCGTCATTTTCATGTGCAATCACTGTCCGTATGTGATTCACATTCGCGCCGGACTCGCGCAACTGACGCGCGATTATGCGCCAAAACGCGTCGGCATCGTCGGCATCAATTCCAATGACGCGGAAAATTATCCCGATGACAGCCCGGCGAAAATGAAAAGCGAAGTCAAAAACGCCGGCTACCTTTTCCCGTATCTCCACGATGAATCGCAATCCGTCGCCAAAACGTATCGCGCCGCATGCACGCCGGATATTTTTCTTTTCGATAAAAACCAGAAGCTCGTTTATCGCGGACAATTCGACGACAGCCGTCCGGGCAATGGAATTTCCGTGACTGGAAAAGATTTACGCGCCGCGCTCGAAGCTGTTCTTGCAGAAAAATCCGTTTCTGAAAATCAAAAGGCGAGCATCGGCTGCAACATCAAGTGGAAATCGGGCAACGAACCGGATTATTTTTGAGCGGAACTAGAACAAATTATTCGCCATGATGCCAAGCACGCTCAACGGGCCTTGATCTTCCAATCCGTCGGCAGCCTTGTCCAATTTTTGCAGCGAGAGCTTGGCGTTCTTGTAAAATTCCTGGTCGTTGACGAGTTTGCCGACCGTGCCCTGCCCCTGATTTATTTTCATCAGAATCTGTTGGAGATTCGTCATGGAAGCGGCGGTCGAATTGTAAAGTGAATCGTCCGTGGCCAATTTTCCGAGCGTTCCCTGCCCACTGCTCACGTTGTTGACGACTTGCTGGACGTTGCTCACGGTGGACATTGCGGAATTGTAGAGCGACTGGTCATAAATCATTTTGCCGGCCGTGCCTTCGCCGCTCGAAATCTGCGCGGTGATATTTTCAATGTTGGAAATTGCGCCGCCGATGTGGCTGCCGTTTTGTTTGACGAAATCAATGAGCGGCCCGACAAGGTTGTCCAGTTTTTCGCCGGAGAAACTGTCTCCAAACCTTTTGATGCCGGCGGCGGCTTCATCAAGTTTTGCCATGATCGCGTTCAAGTCAGGCTGATCTTCGGTTGCCAAAATCGCGCCTTCGCTCGCCTTCGGCGCGTCAGGAGCGCCAAAACCGATGGAAACAAAATTTTGTCCCATCAAGCCGGTGAACCGGATGGTGGCCTTGCTGTCGGTTTTGACAGCAGCGTCGTCGTGCAGTTTCATCGTGACTTTGACTTTTTGGTCGGCCAGCTCGATTTTTTCGACGCGTCCGATTTCCACTCCGGCCATTTTCACGGCGTTGCCTTCTTTCAAATCCTGCGCCGTGGTGAACAGCGCGCTGACGTGATAGCCGCCGCGCAACCATTGAAAATTGCCGAGCGTTTCGACCGTGAGAATGGCGGCGAGGATTGTGACTGCCACAAAAACTCCCAGCCGGGTTTCAAGTGAATTTTTCATAAGCTTATTTTGGTTTCGCTGTGAAATCTGCGTGTAAAAATTTTTGGACGAGCGGATTGTCGAATTTTTTCACTTCGTCCGGCGTGCCGATGGTGATGATGCGTCCGTCGTCAATCACGGCAATCCGGTCGGCAATGCCAAATGCCAGATCGCGGTCGTGCGACACGACGAGCGACGTGACATGAATGCGCTCTTTCAATTTCAAAATTTCCTCGCCCATGGCGATTGCCGAAAGCGGGTCCAGTTCGCTCGTCGGCTCGTCGTAAAGAATTAATTGCGGTTCAATGACCAGTGCGCGGGCAATTGCGACGCGCTTTTTCATGCCGCCGGAAAGATCGCTCGGCATTTTATTTGCCGCATCTTTTAATCCAACGTCGTTCAATTTTTCAGCAACGATTTTTTCGATTTCTTCCTTCGATTTGAAACGATGTTCGGTCAAATAAAGCCCGACATTTTCATTAACCGTAAGCGAATTGAGCAGCGCGCCGGATTGAAAAACCATTGCCATGCGATATTTCGACGCGATCTCTTCGGATTGAACAGATTCGTTGTTGATCAAAATTTCTCCCTCGTCCGGCGCTTCCAAACCGATGAGATGCTTGAGCAAAACGCTTTTGCCGCTGCCGCTCGGCCCCATGATGACAAAAATTTCGCCGGGTTGAACTTCAAAATCAATGCCCTTGAGCACTTCATGGCCGTCAAAACTTTTGCGCAACCCGCGCACTTGCAGGCTCACGCCGGTGGAATTGTTGTTCGCCGGTTCGTTCATTTCAAAAGAATGCGCGTAAGGATGTAATCAAAAATCACGATCAGCACGATGGAATTGACAACGGCTTTGGTCACCGAACGTCCGATGCCGCGCGGCCCGCCGATGGTCACAAGCCCTTGATGGCATGAAACGATTCCGATGATGAGCGCGAAACAAAAACTTTTGAACACGCCGTTGGCAACGTCTTTCATTTCCACGATGTCGCGCAGGTCGTGGAAAAATGCCTGAAACGGAATGGCGATGTGATTGTTCGCTTCGGCGACGACCGCGCCGCCAAACCAGCCGACGAGAATTCCAAAAACCACCAGCATGGGCAGCGCAATTGCAATGGCAATCAATCGCGGCAAAACCAAATAATGAATCGGATTGATGTTCATCGTGCGCAATGCGTCAATTTCCTGATACACGCGCATCGAGCCGATTTCCGCCGCCATTGCCGAACCAATTCGGCCGGCAATCAAAATCGCCATCATTACTGGCGCGAGTTCCTTGGCCAGAGCAATGCCGACAATGCCTCCGACGGCGCTGGCCAGACTGCGTTCGACCAGCACCGGCCCCGTTTGCAGCGCGATGACGGCGCCGATGAAAAATGAAAGCACGCAAACCATCAGCAGGCTTGCATTGCCGATCTCATAAAACTGGTCGAATATTTTCCGCCGCTGACGCCACGCCAGCGGGAGCGCCATGACGGTGCGCCAAAACAGCAGGACAATTTCGCCGATGTTCTCGAACATGGTTACAAGAGTTAAACGCGCTGGCGTTCAAATCAAATTTATTTTTCGGAAAAATCGTTTGCGATTGAAGCCAGACCGACGTCTCCAAGATAAAAATGTCAGAAAAATGGACGGAATAAAAGATTCAGCGCGGTGAAGGAGCATCCATTCTGCGGATCAGAAAATATTCATTAAATGGACGGTCATCGGTGATTTGGACGTTCAAGTCTGGATTGAGAAGATCGGCGGCGGGCATTTCCTTTGAAACAACTCTGGAAATATAATTGGTCACATTGTCGGAACTCCATTCCAAAAGGTCTTTTTGCGCGGCGGCGGGCATCTTCGCGGCCAACTGACCGGCGTCGAGCGAAGCGATTGGATTCTCGGAAGCCAGCAGATGGATTCCCCAGCCAGCGACTGATGGGAAGCAGCGCACATAAGGAAAAGATTCATGGATGGAGCGGACGACCGCTTGTGCGGTCAGCATTTCGCCCCCCGGAAACCACATTTGCAAAATGCCGTTGGTATTCAAATGTTCTTTGGCCGATAAATAAAATTCTCTCGAAAAAAGCAGGCTCGAACCTGCGGCTTCCACGGGTGGCGGCGGGTCCACGACGATGACATCGAATTTTTTTCCGCAGCGATTGAGATAACGTCTTCCATCGTCAATGATGATGTGTCCATTTGGATCATTGATAAAACGCTCCGCATCCGCATGATAAAATCCAAATGATTTGGTCACGCTCGGCACAAGTTCAACCGCCGTCGTATCGATGCCCCAGCTTAATGCCGAACGATACGTTGTGCCCATGCCAAAGCAAATGACCAGCATGGACTTGGGTTGCCCTTGATGAAATGCCAGCGGCAAATGCGCGATGAATTTTGTGATCGGCGTCAGCTTGGTCATGCCAAAGCCGTTGACGAGAAGCATTTTGTCGTCAATCCCGTTTCCAAATGAAACAACGGAGGCCATGTAATCGCGGCGGACGATTGCGTTGTTGGTTTTTTTTGACAACCAGCCTTCGAAATCTTGCGAAAAGAACGTTGCCCATCCCAATACAACCGCCAAAGCAAATCCAAAAGCCATTCGCTTAAATAGTTGCGACCTGCAAAAAGCGAACCAAAAGGCAACAAACGGCAATGCCAACAAAATCAAAGCATGACGTTCGCTGACCAATGGCAACAACAGATAACACGCGACCAGCGGACCGAGTATGCAGCCCAAAACATTGATGGCGTAAGCCTGTCCTGCCCGGCGTGGTTGACCCATCGCATATTCGTCAATCAATCGCGGCGTCAAATATCCCAACAGCGCGCAAAACAGGCAGATGCTGCCCAATAAAATAAATGCGCTGTCGGAATCAATGTCAGAAGTCCAAAACTTTGTGCTCACAATTCTCGAATCATTCGCCAGCACCGGCAAAAAAGCTGCGACTGCCAGCGCTGAAAATAATGCGCCTTTGGAAAGAATTTTACCGCTCCGCAAATGCCGGCGATACATCAATGAACCGAAAAAAGTCGCTCCCAAATACGTGAAGACAATGAGCGCGAAGGAATACACCTGTGTTTTCAGGACGGGCGCAAATGCCCGGGACCATACCACTTCCATCGCCATGGCGATAAATCCGGTCGAAAATAAAATTACCTTGTTCGATTGCGCTTCGGAAATATTTGCCGTTGCCAGCGGTTCGACTTCGGCGCGGGCTTCAATCAAGATTTTCGCCTTGCGTTGTTCCCAGGCCAGACAGCCGCTGATAAATGCTATCGTAAAATTTCCCGCCGCCGCCACCCAAAGCGTGCGGTGAAATCCCAATATCTCCACCAGCACGACCGCCGTATAAAAGGTTCCGCTCATCGCCCCAAGCACGTTGGCTAAATAAAGAAAGCTGAAACTTTCCGTGTTCCGCCTGTCTACTTCTCGAACATATCCCATCATAAATGGAAAAGTCGTGCCCATGCAAACGCACCACGGAAAAATAGAAATCCCCAGCGCCAGCGCCGAAAGTAGAAGATAGCCGCCCGAATTCATCTCGCCCGTGGAAAGTAAAATGTGTTCGCCAGCCGCAAATAATTTCGGCACCGCAAATGCGCCCAAGCCAATCAACAATTCCGCACCAGCGTAAAATGCGACCGCCGACAAGCCGGTTTTATTGACAAAAAAAGCGATGGAGCGTCCTCCGGCCCATGACCCGAGAGCCAGTCCCAGCATGAAAACCGACAGCACCACCGACAGCACCGGTGTGATGATGCCAAATGCCGCGAATGCCATTCGCGTCCACACCACTTGATATACAAGGCTGGAAAAGCCGGAAAAAAAGAACAGAAAAAATAAAACCGCGCGGGTGAACTTCGTCATGCCGGAAGATTAATTACCTGCTGATGCCCATTTAGACAAGATGCAAAAACTAAACTTTCCCAAGATTGATTGCCCCACCGGTTTCTGTTACTGAATCCGCGTGCCTGACCCGAGCCTGCTCATCCTGATTCCGGCTTACAATGAAGAAGCGCGCATCGAACCGGTGCTGCGCGATTACGCGCAATTTTTCGGGAAAAATTATTCCGGAAAATTTCAGATCATAGTCGTGCTCAATGGCTGCACGGACAACACGCTCGGCGTCGTCCAAAAAGTCGCGGCGGATTTTCCAACTGTTCGCGCTCTGGAATTCAAAGAGCCCATCGGCAAAGGCGGCGCGCTCATCGAAGGTCTCAAACTCGCGTCGGAGGGAGATTTCATCGGTTATGCGGACGCGGATGGCGCAACGCCGCCTCATTCGCTTTTTGATTTAACCAGACACATTGGCGAGGCAGATTGCATCGTTGGTTCACGCTGGCTGCCGGGTTCGGTTTTACATCAGGCGCAAACGCCGTTGCGGCAATTTTTCAGCCGCAGTTTTCATATCATCGTCGAAATTCTGTTTTGGATGCACATCAAAGACACGCAATGTCCGTGCAAATTGATGCGGCGCGAAGTTGTTGAAAAAATCCATCCGACGCTGCGCATCGCCGACCTCGCGTTTGACGTGAACCTGCTCGTTTCCATCAAACAAGCCGGTTTCAAAATTCTCGAGGTGCCGATTGAGTGGACAGATAAAGGCGGTTCAAAAGTCACGTCGTCACTGTTCCGTTCCTCGTTGACAATGTTTTTATCCGTGTGGCGCATCCGTTTGATTTACTGGCCGTGGATTTACAAGTTGCTGCGCCCATTGCGTCCGCTCGAAGGCTGGATTTACAAAAAATTGCGCGCGCCGCAGCCGTTGCCGGGACCAAAAAAATAAATCAAACTTCCGAAACGGATTTTCTTCCCCAACTGAACCACGCGCAGACGCCCAGCAGCAGCAAATTGAATGCGCCAAGCGTTTGCAGCGCCACTTCCATGTGTCCTGGAAATTTATGCAGCATGAACGGCAGCGTGAATCCGTAAGCCACAACCAGCAGCACCACCGGCAGCACGACTTTGAAACACCCGCGCGCCATCAAATCGTTCACCAGCACATTCGCCAGCGCCAGTGGGATCATCGCGCCCGCATACCACGGCAAAAGTTTCGTCGTCATCGCGACATAAGCCGGCGTGTAAATCAATTTCACCATGAACGGTCCGAGGATACACAAACCCGCCGCGCCACAAATCGCCAAAATTGCCGTGCCGAGCAAAACGATTCCGAGCAGATTGCTCTTCTCCGACTTTGCGGTGGCGTGGACAATTTTCGGAAACATCACCGCCGCCAGCGGCAGCACCAACCACAGCAGCGCACGCGACAAAGTTCCTGCCGCAACATAAGACGCCATCTCCTCCCCGGAAAAAAACGCCTTTGCGAACATCGTGTCCGTCGTGAATAAAAATTGGCACGCGCCGAAGCCGAGCATCAGCGGCGCAACTTGCTTGAACAAACCGCACCCATCAAATAGCTCCGGTTTTGCCAGCCATAAATCACGCGAACGCCAAATCGAGATCGCCGCCCATGAGCCAAGCCCGGCAAATGAGCCGGAAATCATTCCCGTCGCACCGCCGTGAAACGCCAGCACGATCAGCGCCGCAAAGACGATTCGCCCAATGCCGTTGGCAATTGAAGCCCAGCCCAGCCAAAAAAAATCCTGCCGTCCTTGCAACACGCCCGTGAACAAGGGCATCCATAAATTCATCAGCACCGCCGCAAGCGTCACCCACAACGTCGTCGAACTTGTAAGTTCCCATCGCGCCATGATGTGATTTTGAAACACCAAAACGACCAGCGTCGCAATCACCCACAAAATAAACGTCAACAGCCAGCCCAAACGAATCATTTTCGCGAGCTGCCGGGCGCGGTTGGTCGCGAGCGTTCCGGCGGTTTGCTGCGCGAAAACCATTTGCAATGGCAACGTCGGAATGCACGCCGTCACCATCAGCATCGTCCCGAAGATGCTGTATTCGGCGAGAGAAATTTTTTTTGCGAGAAGATGCACTGACCACGCCATCATTCCGGCTATGATGTTTGCCATCATCAGCCAGCCGCTCTGGCGAAAAAACGCCGCGTGCGGCTTGTGGTCAATCGTCGGAATCATTTTGGAATTTTCTGACGCCATGGACGCCGGAAAATACGAAAATATTTCAGTTCAAGGAAGTGAATTCAAAAACTTGAAAAGCAAATCTTTCCCGCGTTCTAATTCCGCCAGCGAAATCCACTCGACCGCCGTGTGCGCCTGCGCCATGTCGCCCGGCCCAAAGACAACGCTCGGAATTCCGCCCGCCGATAAAATCGCCGCATCGCAAAAGAAATGGACGCCCAATGGTTTCGATTGGCCGACGCATTTCATAAATTTTTGGACCAGCGGCAATTTGTGATTCGTTTCCAGCGGCAGCGCTGGGGCAAGTTTCGTGCTGGAAATTTTCGCAGACAAATTTTTCCCGCGCAGAAAGGCAGCCATTTCACTTTTTACTTTCGCATTCGTTTCATCAGGCAACGTGCGGCGATCAATTGAAATTTTGCAAATGTCAGGAACAATGTTCGCCTGCGTGCCGCCGGAAACCGTGCCGACGTTCACCGTCGCCGCGCCGAGCAGCGGATGTTTTCGTTTTCGCAATCGCGTGGCGTAATCCGTTTCCAGCAAATCCACGATGCGCGACATTTCGTGGATCGCGTTTTTGCCGAACTGCGGCGTCGCGCCGTGCGCCGCTTTGCCGCGCGTTTCGAGTTCCAGCCACAAACTGCCCTTGTGCGCGGTGACGACTTGCAATTTTGTCGGTTCGCCGACGATGGCCAAATCCGCTTTGAAATTTTTCACCAGCGCGCGCGAACCGGCTTGCGCGTGTTCCTCGTCAATCAATCCGGCGAAAATGATTTCCGTTTCCAGCGGGCGCGATTTTGAATTCGCCAGTTCACAAAGCGCGGAGAGCATGGCGGCGACGGAACCTTTCGTGTCGCACGCGCCGCGACCGTAAAGCCGACCATTCTTTCGTTGTGGAATAAATTTCGTCCCGTCCGCGCCAACCGTGTCCAAATGCGGCGCGAGCAGGATGGTTTGCTTGATTTTATTTTTTGGCCGCAGCCGTGCGATAATGTTGCGGCGTTCAATTTTGGAGTGCGACGACCTGTCGCCGCTTTCCAAAGCGCGGACGTGTCCGCGCACTCCGAAGACGTTTTGAAATTCCACTTCAAGTCCGGCGCGCGCGGCGACGGTGGCGAGAAAATCTGCGATGTTTTTTTCTCCGGCGTGCGGATGGCGTGGCGGCAGAAATGCGGGATTCACGCTGGGCAGCGCGATGAGTTCGGCCAGAAGTTTTTCCGTGCGCGTCATGCGCGCAAGTTACCGATTGCTGTCAGCGCTGTCGAGTTTTGGCGGATTGTTCCGTTTGACAAAACTTTCTTTGCGGCTGGCCCCGACCATCAACAACGACAAAGTCGTGAACATCGCCGGCGTGAAACGTTCTTCAATCGTCATCGCCGTTCCGCCGAAAAATGAAAGCGCATTTGCCAGCGCATAACCTGCCCAGATATTTCCGACGGCGCGAACCGGTTTGCGCCATAATTCAACCAAACCCGGAATCGTGGCCAAACTCGTCGCGAGCGTGGCGGAAATGATCGCCATGCGCGCGCCGCCAAGTCCCCAGCCAATCAGGCAACCGACGACGAACACTAAAATCACATTATCAAGACGCGTCCACGCAAAACGGCCTTTGGCCAGCAGCAAACCCGTCAACGCCCAGCCGCCGATGGCGTAACCGAGCGGCAAAAGATAATTTCCATGCTTCAAAATCGTGCTGATGGCCAAAATCGAATCCAACGCCGACCACAAGAGCCACGTCGCAAAACTTTGGCCTTCGCCGTTGCGCTTGACGATTTCCATCGCCATCGGGATGAACATCGCCAGCGTGCCCACGCCGCCGGCGATTCTAAGAACCTCGTGAAAATCCATGGCAAAGAGTGGCACAGGTTTCCAGCCTGTGAAAAGTAATTACTCCCACAGGTCAGATGCCTGTGCCATGGAAATGATTGAAAATTTTTCCGTGCGCGTCATAGCCGCGGAATGTCACAGTCAAATGCTCTTTGCCACTTTCTTCTCGACATGGGATTTTTGCGGGCGCAGGTTTGAACGCAATTATTTCTGCAAAATTTCTATGACTAAACAAATTTGGAAAATCTATTGCGAAGAAAAGGGCAGAAGAATTTTTGTTCGATGGGATTTTAATATCGGACCAGAAGATCGAGATTTAGTTGTTGCTCTGCCTCCAGAAACTCGATTGACCTCGGGTGAGCGCAGGCCAACTATTGCAAAAATCTCATTGCAGAAATTGGGCAATTTACAAACCGCGATGAACGATTCTGCGAATTGGGTAGGATTGGCTTCGGAATTTTCTTACGAGAAATCTTTATCTGATTATATCAGCGCATATCCATATAGATTGGAAGATGGTCTACTGCCGCATCCGAATAAAAAAGTTCGAGAAAGAGTTTTTTCTGACAGCAAAAGGCTTGATATATTGCTCGAGGATAAATTCGGCCAAGCTGTAATTGTTGAATGCAAACAAAATCAACCAACTGTGCAAGATGTTCAACAATTGCAACACTATCTCAACAAGTTCAAAGATGAGGAAGGACAAGAAGCGCGAGGAATTTTAATTCACGGCGGAGCACGCAAATTGCGAGAAGAAGTTCGGCAAGCAGCCAAGAAAAAACCAACGGTTGAGTTGGTGCAATTTAACGTTGGCGTTGATTTTTCAAAAAGCGAATAACCGCGCGCCAATTTTCTTCAAACAATCTCCACCGGACATTTCGGCAGCGCGTCCAGAAATGATTGACCATATTGCTTCGTCAAAATCCGGTTGTCCAAAACCACGATGATGCCGGTATCTGTCTTCGTGCGGATCAAGCGCCCGACGCCTTGACGGAATTTCAGGATGGCTTCGGGCAAAGAAAATTCGCCGAAGGAATTTCCGCCGCGCGCCTCAATCGCCTCGATGCGCGCCTCGATCAACGGATGGTCCGGCACGGCGAACGGCAGCCGCGTGATGATGACGTTGCTCAACGCCTCGCCCGGCACGTCCACGCCCTGCCAGAAACTGTCCGTGCCGAAAAGCACCGAGTCCGTGTCGTCCTTGAACTTCTCCAGCATCGTCGAGCGCGGCGTGCCCGTGCCTTGCACAAAACACGCGACACCGAGCTGGTCGAAAAACTGCTGCATCAACTCGGCGACCTCCTGCATGAGCTTGTAATTCGTGAACAGCACGAACGCCTTGCCGTGCGTCTGCGTCACGAAATGCCCGATCCAATGGATCAACGCGTCGCGATAACCGGCCTCGCGCGGGTCGGGCATTTTTTTGACGGCGAACAATTTCATCTGCCGCGCGTAATCGAACGGCGTGCCGACTTGCAGCATCGTCGCGGATTCGCAGCCGACGCGTTTTGAAAAATAATTCAATCCCGTCTGCGATTTGGAATTTGTCGCGAGCGTCGCGCTCGTCATCACAGTTGAAGTGTCACTTTCAAATAATCTTCGACGCAAATAATCCGCCACGTCAATCGGCGCGGCGTTGAGTGAAATGGCTTTGTGCGCTTTGCCGCTGCGTTCGACCCAATAAACGTGTTCGTCCGCGCCTTGCTCCAAAAATAATTTCACTTCGTCGCGCAACTCGGCGAGACGGCGATTGCACTCGACCAATTCCTGGCCGATATCTTTGTCTTCGCTTAATTTTATCAACTCGCTCACCGCTTCGCGCAGTCGTTGAATCGGTAAAGTCACGTTGTCTTTCACGAGTTCTGCGCGGCGAATTCTCAATTCCGTCCATGCGCGACGTGGGACAGGCATCTTGCCTGTCTCTGACTTTCCTGGAATTCCTCTTCCAAGTCGAGACAGGCTGGAAGCCTGTCCCACTGATTTCTGGATTTCTTCGCAGGCGGTTTCGACATTCTCGAAAAATTTATCCGACTCGCTCAAAATGTCCGCGACCAGTTTCACGGAATTTCCGCTGCGCAACGTCGCGAGCAAACCTTTTTCCGTGCGCGGATTCCAAAGACGATTCAGCGAATATCGCATTTGCCCGCTCGAAACGCTCAAGCCGATGTGTCGCGACGCGACTTGCTCGACCGTGTGCGCTTCGTCAAAAATCACGAAGTCGTTTTTGAACAAAATGCCGCCTTCGATTTCTTCTTCAATTCCGCCGAGCAGTGTAAAAAACAGCGTATGATTCAAAACCAAAACGTCGGACGAAAGAATTTTGTTCCGCGCGCGTTGAAAAAAACAGACGCCGTTGTCTTTGGCGAAATCAGACGGATGGCCGCATATTTTCGGCGAACACAAACCGCGTTCAGAGCACACTTGCGCCCAGACTTTCCCGTCCGGCTCGATGGAAAAATCCGACAGACTTCCGTCCTTCGTCGTCTTCGACCACTCGTAAATGCGCTGCAATTCCTTGGCTTCCGACGACGTAAAAAGATTTCCGCTCTGCTGCATCGCTTTTTGCAATCGCCGCGTGCAGAGATAATTCGCTCGGCCTTTGAGCATCGTAAAATTGAATTTAACCGGCGGATTCAGCGCAACCAAAACGCCCGCGAGCATCGGCAAATCCTTTTCGGTGAGCTGCTCCTGCAAATTGATCGTGTGCGTGGAGACAATCGCTTTTTTCTTTTGCGCGATGGCGAAGAGAATTGCCGGAATCAGATACGCCAGCGACTTGCCGACGCCCGTGCCCGCTTCGACCGCAAGATGTTCGCGGTTCTGTAACGCCCGCGCGACGGCCACGGCCATTTCCTGTTGCTGCGGGCGAAATTCAAAATTGCTCGCCTTGGAAAGAATTCCGCTCGGCGAAAAAATGTCGCTGACTTGAGAAATTAAATCCGAGCCGACCGGCAAATTTTCAACGGCAGAAATCATCGGCTAGAGTGGCTTGCTGCTGATGACGGCTTTCAAATCCGAAGTTTGATTTGGCGCGAGCGTGATTTTGTTCTGTTTCACGTTGCCGGATTCCACACAGACCATGTTTTTATATTCCAGCAGGTCGAAATCGTCCGGCAATTTTTGCGTCGTCCACGGATTCCAGACGACGGTGGATTTGGAATTCAATTTTTCAACGCGAATGATGCGCTTGAATTTTTCATCGCGGATTTCAACTGTGTGCGATGAATCAAAATAAACACGGTTGGTTTCTTTCGTGATGCGCAACGCCGCGTCATTTTCCGATTTGTGTGCGCCACCCGCACCGGCGGCAAAATCATCGAACGGCAAGCCTTGCAATCCGGCGATAGAAATCTGCGCGATGTTGCCGACCTCAAAGTAGGTGTGCAGACAATTTTCAAATGTGAAATTCTCGGGCGATAAATTTGCGACGGCCAGTTCCATCGTCAGTTTGTCCGAAACTGTCACGATGAAATTCACTTTGGCCACCGGCCAATTGGCTTTGACGGAAACGTCGTCGGGCAAGGCAAAAACTAATTTCACGTTTCCATTTGCGTCGGCGGAAGTTTTCTTGAGTTCCCATTCCGTCAATCGCGCGAAACCATGCGTCACCGAACCTTCACGCGGACCGAACCACGGAAAAATGATCGGCACACCTCCGCGAATCGGTTCTCCATTTGTAAAATGACTTTTTTTGCTTAAAAAAATCAGCGGCTGCTCGCCATTTTTTTGAAAGGACGCGATGTGCGCGCCGTGCAAATAAATTTCCGCAGTGCTGCAATTCGTCGTGACGATGATTTTCGGCAAATCGCCGCTGCCTTTTGAAATGGCGACGCGCCCGGAAATTTCGTGGTGGCGCAATTGTTCGATGTTGGACGGCATAGAAGCGCAAAACTTACCATGCGCAATCAAGTTTGTGAAAACAAAACGGCGCGCGATCCAATTGGAACGCACGCCTTGAATTCGAACTTATTTTTACGGATACATCCCCGGCTGCACCGATGTTGTTTCCGGTTTCGGTTCCGGCGCGGTGGCGATGCGGTTGACGATATTGACGCCGTTCACTTCGTCGTAATTGAAGACGAGTTTGTCATTCGGCTTCAAGTCGCTCAATTGTCCGCCCATGTTTCCGTTGAGGACAATTTCGCAGTTGTCACCCACCTTGAACGTCTTTGTGCCGAACGTGGATTTGGCTTTCAATGTTTTGTCCTGCAAATCAATCGCCGTCAGCGTTCCGCTGAACTTTGCGCTGGTTTGCGCGATTTGCAGCGCGGTCAGCTTGTTGTCCGGCGTTTCGTAAGTGACCGTCACGAAATTGCCCGGCTGCACGTCAGGCAACTGGCCGGAATGGTCGTTGCGCAGGATCACTTTGCAGTCGTCCGCGATTTGCAATGTTTTGTCCATGCCGCGCGAATGCAACGTCATGGTATGCGCCGCCTGCTCAATGGCTTTGACAGTGCCTTCCTCGCGCATCATTTTTTGTTCAATACGGTCCGCCACCAGCACGCCGTTGGCGTTTTGATAACTGACCTTGACCTTTTCGCCCGCGCGCAAATCACTCATTGCGCCCGCAGGGTTGTCCCATAAAACGAACGCGCAGGAACTGCCGATGTTAAAATCCTTGCCCAACAGCAATCCCCGAACATGAAGCATCCGTTGATTCGGGTTCACGGAAATCCTCGTGCTGATTTTCTACGACTCATCAGCCATCCAAACGTCGCCTTTGCACCGCAAGTCGAAGAAATGACAAATACAAATGGCCTTGCGCAATTTCATTTCTCATTCGCCGCCGATGCCAGCAATCGTGTGCCGGGAATTCTGATGAAGTTGGAAAATTCGCAAGGCCGCTTGCCTGTGGTCATCGCATTGCACGGAACCGGCGGCAGCATGGTGAACATGGCGGCGCTATGCAGAAAACTTGCCGAACGCGGATTCATCGCCGTTGCAATTGACGCGCCGTATCACGGCGGACGGAAATCCGGCAAAGGCCAGACTGATTACGATGACGCCATTGTCCGCGCATTTCACGGCAGCGGCGAGCATCCGTTTTTTTACGACACCGTCTGGGACGTGATGCGGCTCGTGGATTATCTCGAAACGCGCGCCGACGTGGACACCAACCGCATCGGCCTCACCGGAATTTCCAAGGGCGGAATCGAAACCTGTTTCACGGCGGCGGTGGACAAACGCATCGCCGTCGCCGTTCCGTTCATCGGCGTGCAAAGTTTTGAATGGGCGCTGGAAAACAACGACTGGCAGGGGCGCATCGGCACGATTCAGCCGGCCTTCGACACGATTGCGAAGGAAAACGGCGTGACCAATCCTGATTCCGCGTTCGTCCAAAAATTTTACGACCATGTCGTGCCGGGAATTTATTCGGAATTTGACGGGCCGAAAATTTTGCCGCTCATCGCGCCGCGTCCGTTGCTCGTCATCAGCAGCGATTTGGATAAAAACAATCCCCTGCCGGGCCTCATCGAATGCACCAACGCCGCGCAAAAAGTTTATGCCGCCGACAACGCGACAAATCATTTTGCCGTCATCATCCAGAAAAACACCGGCCATCAGGTGAAACCGGAATCCGAACGCGCGGCGATCGAGTGGTTCGTGAAATGGCTTAAACCGTGACGGCTTTGGAGATTTTTCAAAGCGGGAATTGCAACCGTGAACTACACGAACCACGCGAAAGAAATTCCGTTCGCGTGGTTCGCGGTGAAAAATTATCTACTGAGTTGAGTCATTCGCTCTTCGGTTTCGCTAACATACTTCTGAATGATTTCATGCAATTCCAAAAATCGGCGAGCCTTTAGGTTTTTTGCTTCCGTTCCTTGCTCATAACAAAACAAATGCGTCGGCTTACTTATTGTTTTTGTCCAACGCGACAATGCACCAAATATTTTCTCTGGTTTAATAAATTCAGAATTTGAAAACTCTGTAAAAATCGCGTTACATCTCGATAAATCTTCGGGCGATAGCTGGCCATCAACAAAAGTCGACCAACTTCGAGTCGGAGCGGTTGAATTATGATAGCTCACTTCTCCATAAAACGAACCATCTGGTTTTATGCCCCGAATAAACCAGCGGATTCCTTCAGATTCGTCAAGACGCCATTGGAGAATATAGTTGGTTTCCATTTGCGTTTCCTAATTCAATTCGCCAATCAGATTTTCATTGGAAATATTTACGTCCGCAAAAATCTCGTGTCGAGAAGAAAGTGGCAAAGGGCTTTTCACCTGAACAAATCCATCTGCGGCGGCACGGGAAGATTTTGCAGTTTGCCGCGCTGACGCGTTTGCGGACGCACATTGCCTTCCGGCGTCAGTTCGGATTCTTCCAGATTGCCAAGAATCTGTTTTGCGCGTTCCAGAACTTCTTTCGGCACGCCAGCCAGCCGCGCGACCTGGATGCCGTAGCTCTTGTCCGTGCCGCCTTCCACAATTTTTCGCAAGAAAACAATTTGGTCGTGCCACTCGCGAACGGCGACGTTGAAATTTTTAATGCGCGGCAAACGTCCGGCCAGTTCCGTCAATTCATGATAATGCGTCGCGAACAAAGTTTTCGCGCCGATGGCATTGTGCAAATGCTCGACGATTGACCATGCGAGCGAAAGCCCGTCGAACGTGCTCGTGCCGCGTCCGATTTCGTCCAGCACGATGAGGCTGCGCGGCGTTGCGTTGTTCAAAATGTTCGCCGTCTCGGTCATCTCGACCATGAACGTGCTTTGGCCGCGCGCCAAATCATCGCTCGCCCCGATGCGCGTGAAAATCCGGTCAACCAGATCAATCCGCGCTTCAGCGGCGGGAACAAAACTCCCCGTGTGCGCGAGCAATGTGATCAGCGCGACCTGCCGGATGCAGGTGGATTTGCCCGCCATGTTCGGCCCGGTGATCAGCGCGATTTGGGCAAACGCAAAATTCTTTTCCCTCGCCCCGCCCGAAGCGGGGAGAGGGCCAGGGTGAGGGGTTTTGATTTGTGCCACCTCACCCCGGCCCTCTCCCCCGCTCTGCGGCGGAGAGGGAGAAGAAACCTTGCTGCTCGTCAGCCCCGTGTCGTTCGGCACAAAACGTTCATCGTTCAAATTTTGTTCCAGAACTGGATGCCGTCCATCGCGGATTTGCAAAATGCCTTCGTCGAAAATTTGCGGACGAACATAATTGTGCAGCCGCGCAATTTCCGCGAACGATGCCAGCACGTCCAATTGCGCCAGCGCTCCCGCCGTCTGCTGAATCTCTTTCAATTTTTCCAAAACATTTTCGCGCACGCGCTGGAAAATTTCATATTCCAGTTTCACGCTGCGCTCT
The DNA here is from genome assembly GCA_035644195.1 of Candidatus Methylomirabilota bacterium. Taxonomy (GTDB): domain Bacteria; phylum Verrucomicrobiota; class Verrucomicrobiia; order Limisphaerales; family UBA11358; genus UBA11358. Next base: position 17,522 of record DASQOZ010000028.1, read on the forward strand.
TCCGCGCCGAGTATTTTGCCTTCCATTTCTTTCAACTCCGGCGTGATGAAACGCTCGCCGTTGGCAATTGTTTGCTTGCGATGATAATGCGCCGGAACTTTGTCGAGATTCGATTTCGTGATCTCGATGTAGTAACCGAAAACAGAATTGAACCGCACTTTGAGCGACGAAATTCCAGTGCTGGCAATTTCATCGGCCTGCAATTTAGCGATCCAATCCTTGCCGCCGCGCGTGGCATTACGAATTTCGTCAAGCGCGGAATCAAAGCCGTCGCGGATCATTCCACCTTCTTTTATCGGCAATGGCGGCTCGTCCACAATCGCGCGCGACAATAATTCAACGAGCGCGGGCGATTCGGAAATTTGCGAATTCAATTCCGAAATCAAGGTAGGGCGGTGCTGCTGCGCCGCCTCATTTTCTTCTTTAATCAAGGCCGAGCTATCGCTCGGACCTACCGTTGAAAGAATTTGTTTTAGTGCGGGAATTTGCTCCAACGCAACGCGCAACGCGATCAAATCACGCGCGTTGCCGCCGCCGGAACTCAAGCGGCCAATCGTTCGTTCCAAATCGCGAACGCTCGCAAGCTGCTGACGGAAACTGTCGAGGCTGAAACTATTTTCCAAAAAAATTTGGACGACTTCCTGCCGCTGCAAAATCGGCTCGACTTTTGAAAGCGGTTGCGAAAGCCAATTTCTCAACAGCCGCGCGCCCATCGGTGTGACGGTTCGATTCAGCGCGCCGTAAAGCGATGAATTTCGCGGCGCATCGTGACGCAGCGGTTCGAGAATTTCCAGATGCCGCAACGTCGTCTGGTCGAGCGCGAGAAAATCGCCGCGCTGATAAAATGAAATGCGCGTGAGATTTTTTGCGTCGCGCCGCAAATGCTGCGTCAAATAATGCAATGCGCCGCCTGCCGCGCCGATCGCCGCCGATTTTTCTTTCAGGCCAAAACCGTCGAGCGATGCGACTTTGAAATGTTCGCGCACAGTGAACACGGCTGTTTCGGGCGCAAATGTCCAGTCGTCGTAACCATTTAGAATTTTGAACGAATCGCGCAATGCGTCGCGAATGAATGTTTTTTCCGCCGGAAAAATAATTTCCGCCGGTCGCAACCGTTCCAATTCCGCGAGCAGAGTGATTTCATTTTCAACTTCGGTCGTCAGAAAATCGCCGGTGGTCAAATCCACGAGCGCGAGGCCGAACATTTTTCCGCCCGGACAGATCGCGGCGAGAAAATTGTTTTTTTCGGCGGCAAGAATCCGCTCGTCGAAATGCGTGCCGGGCGAAAGGATTTGCGTGACTTCGCGTTTGACGAGCTGGCCGGGACGCGCATCTTCCATTTGTTCACAGATGGCGACCTTGCGTCCGGCGCGAAGAATTTTTCCGATGTAAGAATTCGCTGCGTGAAAGGGCAAACCGCACATCGGAATTCCATTCCGCGCGGTCAGGGCGAGGTTGAGGATTTGCGCGCCGGATTGCGCGTCTTCAAAAAACATTTCGTAAAAATCGCCGAGACGAAAAAGCAGCAGCGCGTCCTTGGGCAGTTCGCCTTTGATACGGCGATACTGCGCCATCATGGGAGTGAGTTGGGCTTCGGCGGACACGGGAAGAAATTAGACGCGCGCGGCGGTAAAATCGAACAAGTTTTGCTGGAAAAATGTAGGAGACGACGTGAGGAGTCTCTAATTTTCTTTGAAATGAGTCTCGTCACCTCGACTCCTACGATTGCGATTTGACGGCGCGCGTTTTGAAACAAGGTCTCGACGTTCTCGGAATTGATGTCGTCGAGCAGATGTGATGCTAATTTTTGGTCTGGGCAATCTGTTCGGAATCAAAAGTAAAAGCTGCTCGTTGCATAACAGTAAGAATGTGAACACCGAAATCGTAACCTAATGTTGTTTGAGGCAAAGTATAACCAGCCATATTTGCAGCCAAGATAATGTGTGTAGCTTTAGAAAATTAATTGAAGTTCTGCCGCTCAAGCCTCGTTCCGCAATTGGGACAAAAAAGATCGTCTCTTTTTAGACGATCAAATTTGACCGCGCGGCTATACGAACATTTTACACACTTGAAAATAAATTCAATCCGAGAAAGCATTCGCTTTCCATCAGCGATAACTTTCCGCGCTGGATTGATGTAACCCATATTAACATTTTGACTCAACTCAACCGCATCGGCATGACGACGTAGAGGAACGGGCCGTTGATCTTCAAAACGCCCGGGCTTAATTCGTCAATCAGCTCGAAGAACACTTCGTCCTCGGCCAGCGCGGACAGCGCGTCAATCAGGTAGCGCGGATTGAAGGCGATGGCCATTTCCTTGCCCTTGTAATTTACCGCAAGCGTTTCGCGCGCCTCGCCGACTTCCGGTGAGTTGGCGGTGATGGCGAGGTTGTTTTTCCCGAACGTGAGCTTGACGGAGTTCGCCTTTTCGCTGGTCATGATTTCGGCGCGGCGCAGCGCCTGCAAAAATTCCTCGCGCACGAGCGGGATGCGTTCCTTGGCCTCGCCGGGGATGACCTGCCGGTAGTTCGGATAATTGCCCTCGATCAATTTCGTGACGAGCAGCACGGAAAATCCCTTGTCGTCCTTGAGCGAAAATGACGCCTGATTTTCGCCGAATTTTATTTCCACGTCTCCTTTGTCTTGAAGCAAACGGTTCAATTCATTCACGGCTTTGGCCGGAACGATGAATTCGCCGCTGCTTTTTTCGGAGATGTCCACTTCTTCGTCCACGAGTGCGAGACGGCGTCCGTCGGTGGCGACGAGCGTCATTTTATTGTCCTTGAGGCTGATGAAAATGCCGTTTAGGACGTAGCGCGATTCGTCTGTGGAAACGGCGAAGGACGTTTTTTTCAGCATCGCGCGGACGTTTTCCTGCTGGAGCGCGACTTTTTTGTCATCTTTGAATTTCGGCAGCGGCGGAAATTCATC
>DASQOZ010000029.1:0-7395 GCA_035644195.1 Candidatus Methylomirabilota bacterium
TCGTTTGAAATCAAACTTCGCAACCGCAAGAAAGATGCGCCGGTGGAAATCCGCGTCGTCGAGCATTTGTATCGCTGGAACAATTGGGAGATCATCGCCAAGTCCGATGACTTCAAAAAGACCGACGCGCAGACCATCGAGTTCCGCGTGCCGGTGAAACCCGACGAGGAAAAAACCGTGACCTACACCGTGCATTACTCGTGGTAAAAAAGTCGCGCAGCGACGACCGAAAATAGCCCGCCGTTTTAACGGCGGGTGTAAATCCAAGACGAACCGAGTCCCGGACGGGACGAAAGAAATGCCCCCTGATTTCTGCCGCCCTTTCAGGGCTTTTAATTTTATTCACGGCTGTCCCGCAGTTGAAACTGCGGGCTATTTTCTTTCATCCCTTCGGGATTTCTGTTTTGACAAAACAATCCGGCCATTTAACGATTCAACGATGAGCGAAATCATTTACCCGCGCAGCCCGCGCGAAACTATGGACGGTTGGAGTTATCTGCCGCGTTACATTGATAAAATCCGCCTGCACCTCGCGGGAAAATTACATTCGGATTACACGGAAAATCTCGGCAAAGCTTTTGACGGCTTCTGGCTCAAAGCCGCCGGGCTGACGCACGAACAATTCGTCGAGATCGTAAAAAATTCACTGACCGACGGCGAGGTGTGCGATTGGGTTCAGCGCAACGTAAAAAAATCCGCCGCCGAAAAATCCGCGCACTGGCAGGATATTTTGAGCCGCCCGCTGCCTGACAATGCAGAAGCCGTCGCGCGATTAAAAACGCGGAAAGAACAGGCTGGAATCGCCCACCGCGACGACATCAAAACTTTCGTGGACATGATTGACGCAGACGAGAAACGGATTTGATCAGAACAGTTCGTTTGGATTTGACGCGAGCCATTCCGTCAGGCCGGGCAGCGGCTCGGACAAAATCTTTTGGACTTTGGAAATGTCCAGCGACGTGTCCAACGCGCGCGCCGGCCCGGGAAAATCTTTTGTCGAACCCAGCTCAATTTTTAATTTCAACTCCGGCCGGCGTTGAACGAGCAATTGGCCAATCTGCCAGCGCGACAATTTTTCCGCGCCGGCGACGTGAAAAATTCCCGCGCAATTTTTATCCGCCAATTCCCAAATCGCGCGCGCCGTTTCCCCGGCAAATATCGGGCAGCGAAATTCGTCCGTGAACAATTTCATTTTTGATTCTTTTTGCAACGCAAGCCGCAATTGTTCGTTGAAGCCGCGTGTGCCGGATTTTGATGTGCCGCAATTGATGGATGTGCGGATGATGAGATGGCGCTGGTTTTTCAGGACAATTTTCTCGGCGGCGACTTTGGTTTCGCCGTAAAGACTGACTGGATTCACGGCGTCGGTTTCAACGCAATTTCCTTTGCGCCCGTCGAAAACAAAATCTGTCGAAAGAAAAACGAATTGAATTTCAGCGGCCAATTCCGCGAGAACTTTTACGGCTTCGACATTGGTTCGCCGCGCCAATTCAGGGTTTGCCAGCGCTCCGGCAACGGTAGGAATCGCCGCGCACTGAATGACCAATTGCGGTTTGTCTTTTTGAAATTCGCGCCGGACGACGTCGAAATCGAGCAAATCAAAATGCCCGCGCGTCAACGCCCGCACTCGCCACTGCGGAGCGGATTTCGGCGCGGCTTGGACAATGTAATTCCCGATCAATCCATTCGCGCCGGTGACCCACGCCAATTTATTTTTGTGTTCCATCCTGCGAAAGCACTGGAGTCTAAACGATGAATTCCGTGCGTCAATTGATACGGCTGATAATTTCGCGACGAAAATTTTTATTTTCAAGCGCGCGCCGGTTGCTATCGTCCGCGTGTGACGACATTGCTTCTGGCCACCCGAAATGCCCATAAGGCGGATGAAATTCGCGCCATCCTCGGCGGCAATTTTCGCTGCCTCACGCTTGATGATTTCATTGGCGCGCCGCAAGTTGCCGAGAATGCCGATTCGTTTGCGGGAAACGCGACAAAAAAAGCGGTTGAGCTGGCGCATTGGCTCGCGCAGGACGACACGAAATTCCAAACGCGAAACTCGAAACTGGAATTCGTTCTCGCCGACGATTCCGGCCTCAAAGTGGATGCACTGAACGGCGCGCCCGGCGTTCACTCTGCGCGATTTGCGGCGATGGATTCCGGCAAACCCGGCAATTCGTCCGATGCCGACAACAATTCCAAACTGCTGCGCCTGCTGGAAAAAGTTCCGGCGGAAAAGCGCACCGCGCGATTTCGTTGCGTCATCGCGTTGACAACCGTGCCGACCGCAAGAGTTGAAAGCGCGTCGCCCGTTTGTTTCTCCGATGAATTTGAAACGCAAATCTTCGATGGCGTCTGCAAAGGGAAAATCATTCTCCAGCCGCGCGGAAAAAATGGCTTCGGCTACGATCCGCTTTTTGTGCCGGAAGGCTGCGAGCAAACGTTTGCCGAATTGGGCGACGAAGAAAAAAATAAAATCAGCCACCGCGCGAAAGCGCTGGAAAAAGTCCGGGACTACTTGAGCAAGCTGCCGAGTTGAAGTTCTCGGCGCAACAAGCCGTTGTCGGCCACCATGCGCAAACGCCCGTCTGTCAAATTTATTAAATACATTTCGCCGCCGGAACATTCCACCATCAAGCCGCCCGCCGCGATGTCCCATAGATTGATGGTGCGTTCGATATAAACGTCGAGCCGTCCGCTCGCGACATAAGCCAATTCCAATGCCGCCGAACCCATGATGCGGATTTTTTTCGCGCGGCGCGCGAGCCGGTTCAAATGCGGCAGGCTTTTCTCCAGATTTTCTTTGCTCTTGGAAAATCCCATCGCCACAAGCGAATCGCTGACGCGCGAGCGTTTGCTGCAACGCACGACGCGTCCGTTCAATTTTGTTTTTCCGCCAAGCGTCGCCGTCCAAAGCTCGTCCGTGAACGGATCGTAAATAACGCCCAAAACAGTTTTGTGATTTTTCTTATCGCGTCGTTGCAGCGCGATCGAAACCGCCGCGTGCGGCATCCCGTAAAAATAATTCACCGTGCCGTCAATCGGGTCAACCACCCAGCGATGTTCGCTTTTTGCGTCGCCGGAATCGCCCTCCTCGCCGAGTAATGAAATTTCTGGAAACGTCGCGTGCAAAATTTTTGCGATGAGTTTCTGGCAGCGGACATCCAATTCGAGTTTGATGTCGTGCGCCTCGGCAGAATTGACGCGCTTGGGCAGATACCAGTTGTCGCGCATGATTTTTCCGGCGGCGCGCGCGGCTTTCACAGCGGCAGCCAAAGCTTTGTTCACTGAAAAAATTTTCATCCGGCAATTTAACCCCGCATTGCGTCGAGCGCAGCTTTTGTGTGCGCTAATTTATTTTGCCATTCAACAAGCCGCTGTTTGTGCTCTTCTAAAACATTGGCTGGAACTTTTTGCGCGAAGTTCGGATTGGCGAGTTTTTGTTCTACTTTGGAAATCTCCGATTCGATTTTCTCCAATTCTTTTGTGAGCCGCGTCTTTTCCGCCGCCACGTCAATTAAACCTTCGCGCGGGATAAATATTTTCCCGCCAAAGCTAGGATAGACCACTGGTTCACCTTTTGCGGGGTGGTAGTCAAACTTGTGCTCGATGCAATCAGCGCCAACCAGCAATTTGAGAATTTCTTTCTCATGGGGATTTATATCTGCCGAGCCGTGATACACAAGTTTCAATTTTTTGTTCGACGCTATGCCATTTTGGGAACGGATGTTGCGAATTTCGATAACCAGTTTCTGTCTGCCGAACATATCGCGTTCGATTTGTTCGTCTAGCTTGCATTCGTCTTTCAAATCCACCGTTTTGAGGTGACTTGCGGCCAAGCTGTAATGCACTTTGAAATCGTCATTGAGCGGCTTCGGCCACGGCGCAAACATGATCGTTTTGCCGCCCTGATTATCCGGCATATCGGTGGAATAACCCATGCCGTGCCACAATTCTTCCGTGATAAACGGCAGGAATGGGTGGAACAGCCGGATTGTGTGCGACAAAACAAAATCAATCACCGCGAGCGTGTTCGCCTTGCGCGCGGAAAAATTTTCGGGGAGCGCGACCATCCCGGTTGCCGCATCGGGCGTCGCGCCCGATGCTTCGGATGATTCCGGCGAGACGCCGGAATCTGCACGCGGGACGCGTGCGCTCCCCAAAACCGCTTTGCTCGCCTCGACATACCAGTCGCAATACTCGCTCCAGAAAAATCTGTAAAGCGTCGCCGTCGCATCGCTGAATTTGTATTCGTTCAGCGCGATGGTCACTTCGCGGATGGCCGTGTCGAGTTTCAGCAAAATCCATTTATCGTCGCTCGTTAGAAATTTCGGATCAATCTCCCCTTGAATTGGCAAGTCGGCGCTGCCGACCATTTGGCGGAAGCGGCACGCGTTCCAAAGTTTGTTGCAGAAGTTGCGGCCCAGCTCGACGTTCTGTTCATCGAACAAAATGTCCTGGCCGAGCGGCGCGGCGCGCATCACGCCGAAGCGCAACGCATCCGCGCCGAACTTCGCGATGAGGTCGAGCGGGTCGGGCGAATTGCCGAGGCTCTTGGACATCTTGCGCCCCTGCTTGTCGCGGATGATGCCGGTGAAATAAACATTCTGGAACGGCAGCTCATCCATGTATTCGTAGCCGGCCATGATCATGCGCGCGACCCAGAAGAAAATGATGTCCGGCCCCGTGACGAGGTCAGTAGTCGGATAAAATTTCTTCAACGTGTCGGTCTGCTCCGGCCAGCCCATCGTCGCAAACGGCCACAGCCACGAACTAAACCATGTGTCGAGTACATCGGGGTCTTGGGTGAAGCCAGCCTTCTCTATTTTTTCAACCAGCGGGTAATCATGCGCTGCGCTAAAACTTGGTTCAATGCCAATAAATATTGTAAAACCATCGCCGTCTTTATCTGGACGATATTCTTGCAATCCTTTTTCTAGCTGCTGGTCCCATAAAAATTTGACGCAAGGAAAACCATGATGGCTAGGAACTGAGTCATTTAGCATTTGCAGAAAGTCCGATAATTCATCCTGTAAACTTTCTGGCTCGCCCCAATATTCTTTTTCATTGGCAAAATGTTTCGTCCACACCGGAATCCGATGTCCCCACCAAAGCTGGCGGCTGACGCACCAATCCTGCAAGCCGCCCATCCAGTGATCATAAACTTTCGCCCAGCGCTGCGGATGAAATTGCATTTTCCCCACGTTGACACTGGAGAGCAAATTATTTACATTGATGCAAGCGTTCGGTGCAGGCTGGGTGTCCAACTTCTCCTTCGGGAGATGCGCTTCCAGAGATTTACCACCGAACGTGATTTTTTTTGTCCGATGATCGTAAAGCACCGTCCCGTCGTAAAATTCCTTCGCAGTAATCAGCACGCTATGCAATTCTCCCGCCAACGAAAGCGCAGCGATAAAACGATGAACTAATTTCACCATCGGGTTGTGCGGTTCGTGCGGCTCCGATGAAATCCAAACGGCGGAACGAATCAATTCCGGCAGAACTGCGACGGCAAGAATATTTGCGACGCCGAGATGACTGAAAGCGTGGGACAAACTTTGGCGGCCAACGCGAATTTCAATTCCCGAGTCTTCATTCTTGAACGACACGCCAATGATTCGGTGTTTGCGAGCGTATGCCAAAGCTGCTTTTCGTAAATCGTGAATGCTCTTGCCGGAAATTTCCTTGCCGGTGGCGCTGACAATTCGCACGGTTTTTTGCGACAGATTTACCGCAGACTTGTAACCTTCATGGGCAACGCAAGATTTCGACGCTTCCACGCCCGGATATTTCAAAAACCATTGCTCGCTCAAGCGCGGCTCAATCGGCACATCGGCGCGTTCGCTGAAACCGACGTTATTCGTGTAAGGCTCTTCCTTTTCCAGCGCGCCGAGTTCGGTGAGTTTTTCCACGGCCACTTTGCGCGCCTTGAAACGGTCGAGGCCGCGCAAGTCCGCGCCCGCTGCGTCGTTCATCTGGCCGTTCGCCGCGATGACTTCAATCGCCGCCAGCTTGTGCCACAGACCAATTTCAAAATCCGCCTTGTCGTGCGCGGGCGTCACTTTCAAAACGCCCGTGCCAAATTCAAAATCCACATGCTCGTCGCCGATGATGGGAATGAGCTTCTGTTCGCGCGGCAATTCCGCCGGCAGCGGGCGCACGACATGCTTGCCGATGAGATGCGCGTAACGCGGGTCTTTCGGATTCACGGCCACGGCGGTGTCACCGGGAATTGTTTCCGGCCGCGTCGTCGCAATCGTCAAAAAAGTTCCTGGAATTTCTGCAACTTCCACTTTGAAATAATAGAGAAAACTTTTTTGTTCCTTCATCACCACTTCTTCGTCGGACAACGCCGTGAGCGACGCGGGACACCAGTTCACCATGCGTTTGCCGCGATAGATGAGGCCTTTCTTGTAGAGGTCCACGAACACGCGCTGCACGCAGCGTGAATATTCCGGATCCATCGTGAACCGTTCGCGCGTCCAGTCGCACGACGCGCCGAGTTTTTTCAACTGCTGGATGATGATGCCGCCTTTTTCGTTCTTCCATTTCCAAACTTCTTCGAGAAATTTTTCGCGGCCAAGGTCGTCGCGATGTTTTATTTTTCCTTCCTTCTTGAGCGCGCGCTCGACTTGCACTTGCGTGGCGATGCCGGCGTGATCCGTGCCGGGCAACCAGAGAACTTCCTTGCCTTCCATGCGCGCCTTGCGGCAGAGAATGTCCTGAATGGTGTTGTTGAGTACATGGCCGAGCGTGAGCACGCCGGTGACATTCGGCGGCGGAATGACGATGGAATACGCCGGCTTGGCGGAATGTTCGTTGGCGACGAAAAATTTTCCGTCGAGCCAGAATTGATACCATTTGTCCTCGACGGACTGCGGTTCGTAAGCTTTGGAAATTTCAGACATACGGAAACAATTTCAGGAAATAATTTCAAATTCGCCGAACTGACGGAAGTGTTCGTCGAATGCGAGCGCCTGCTTCAAGCCAAGCCGTTGCATGACGACAAATGAAACCGCATCGCACAACGAATATGATTTGTCGGTTTGCCGGCGCAACAACTTGAACGCGAGTTGTTGATCCGCGTGCGCGACTTCCTCGATGTGGACGAGCGGATTGTTTTCAAAATCCTGGAGGATCACCCGTTTCTTTTCCGGAGTGCGCGAAAAATGAGCGTGGATTTCGCACAACACCGGCAGCGTGGTCACGAACTTGATCCGGTGGCGGAAAATTTCTGCCAGAATCCGCCTGGCTTCCCGATGACAATTTTGCCGCTCATTGCGATAGGCGATCCAAAATGAGGCATCGAGAAAAATGTGGTTCGTCATTTGGTTTCGTCCATTTTGCGGAGCATCTTGTCATAGGCATCGCCGCTCGCCCGGTTGTCGAAATAATCTT
>DASQOZ010000030.1:0-73559 GCA_035644195.1 Candidatus Methylomirabilota bacterium
CTCCAGGTCGCGTTCGCCGCGGACGGTGAGCGTGAACTTCTGGCCGGGCTGCAAATCCAGCGGCACGCCGAGGTCGCCGGTGCGGATGGCCGGACCTTGCGTGTCCATCATGATGCCGATGAATTTTTTGCGGGCGGCGGATTCAACGCGAATGTCTTTGACGACGCGGCGCACCCAATCGTGCGGCGCGTGCGACATATTGAGGCGGAAAATGTTGACGCCCGCGTCAATGAGCTTGCCGATCATTTCCGCCGAATCCGTGGCTGGGCCGAGCGTGGAAATGATTTTAGTCCTGCGAACGGTTCCTCGTTGCATGATTCAAAGTCTAAAGTCCAAAGTCCAAAGTCCAAAGAAAAATGTCATCGCGCTGAAATTTGAATTTGGCATGAAATCCAGACTTGCCAGCGTGCCCAATCAAATCCATATTCTTCGGACAAAATTTATGGCAGACGCCGCAAACAAATATCCTGAAAACGTCGCGGGCAAATACTACGTGGACAATCAATGCATTGACTGCGATTTGTGCCGCGAGACCGCGCCGGACAATTTCAAGCGCAACGACGACGGCGGTTACTCGTTCGTCTATAAGCAGCCGACGACGCCCGAAGAGGAGGCGCGCTGCAAAGAAGCCAAGGAAGGCTGCCCGGTCGAAGCGATTGGTGACAACGGCGCTTAATTTGACCGAATCATTTTCAAGAACTCGTGGGAAATTTTTTCCCGCGAGTTTTGCTTTTCAAGCCACGGTTGAAACAGCGGATTCAATTGGCAGTGAGACGCGAACGACGCCGGCTTGACCCGGTTGCGCCTGGACGATCTCCAACTTCCCACGATGCGTTCCGATGATTTTCTGGGTGACGGTAAGTCCGAGGCCAAGTCCGACGGTGCGCGTGGTGAAAAATGGCGATGGAACTTTTTGCGAGGCTTCCGGCGTGAACCCCTCGCCATTGTCCGAAATTTCGATGTGCAAATCCTGTTCAGCGCCGATGGTCGGGGGATGGATGCGGACACCGACGGATGGTGATTTCGGATTTGCCTGAAGCGCGTTCAACATGATTTCCGAGAACGCATGTTTCAATGCCGCATGGTCGCCCGTGATGACAATCGGCGTGCCGCTGTTTTTGAAGTCCAACTTCGTGGTTTCGATGGATTGGTGCCGGCGTGCCTCTTCATAAGCCTCTTCAATCAGTTTTTGCACGGCGATTGTTTCATGTTCGACATAACCGTCGCGGGCAAGAAACCGCATCTGGTTGATAAGCCGGTTGACGCGTTTGACGCCATCGGCGAGCGCGTGGTCGAGCGATTCGCGAAATTCCTTGTCCTTGAATTTTTCCCCGAGCAATTGTTGATGCGTCGAAAGCGGAACCATCGCGTTGCCGATTTCGTGCGCGAGACGGTCGGCCATGGATTTGATGAGACGCAAGTTGGCGGCTTCAACTTCCAAATGCTGCAATTGCTCGGTCTGCGTGAGGTCGTCGGCGGTGAGCAGCGCGGAAACGGGCACGGTGGAATTGCCGCGTTGAAACGGCACGACGGTGATGGTGTAAATGGTGCCGGGAGAATTTTCCGGTTCGTAACGGAACGGCCCGATGGCAGCGCCGGTTTTTAACACCTGATAAATTTTCGCGCCGAGCGCCTGCGGCAAATCGCAGAATTCCAGTTCGCCGGTGCGCTGATTTTTCCGGCCAAAATGCCGGTGCGCAGACTTGTTCGCGTGTAACACTTTCAGATCGCGCCCGACGACAATGCACGCGCTGCTCAATTCGCGCAGCACATCGGTCATCATCTCATTATTGCCCGTGAGTTGGTCGTGCAGCCAGATATTGCGGAGAGCGAGGCCGACTTGCTCAAGCAAATGAAAAATCAATTCCAGTTCGGCGTTGACAAGCGGTTCGCCGGTGACGCGCCCATCAAATACGGCGACGCCGGCGATGCCTTCGCGATCGGGAATCGGCACGGCGATTTGTGCGCCCAGCAGTTCAAATTCCTTTTGCGTTTCCGCGTCGGCGCGCGCTTCATCGCTGTCGCGTCGGAGAATCCGTCCCAGTTTGGAAAGCTGGCTGCCAATGCCGGAGTCGAGCGAGAGTTCAAAATGTTCAAGCAGACCGGCTGAAATCCCAATCGCAGCAGCGGAGCGCAAACGGCGGCTGTCTTCGGGCGAAAGCACTTCATGCAACGGTGTGACGGGACGGTTCAGAAAAATTGCAGCGCGGTTGACGCTCAAGATTTCACGCAGGAGCAGCAGAAACTGTTTCAACATCGCCTCGGCATTCAGCGAATGCGTCAGGATCGAGGAAAAATCGCGCAGCACATCGAGCGTTTCCGGCGTATTGGTCGAACGGTCGTTCACGGCCGTCTCGGTGGGTCGAAAAAGCAACGTTTGCAGAGCGGTCGGCGGTTGAACCGCGCGTTGAATTGCAGGTGCGCCCCACAGCCGATCCAATAACGCATTCAAAAGCCGTGCGCGGACGGGTTTGGTCAGGATGTGCGTGACTCCATGTAAAAAAGCTTCTTCTTCCCAGGCGGATTCGCTGGAAGAGGAATAGGCGATGATGGGCGTTTTGGCCGCATGCCGACGAAGGCGTTCGATGACCCAGACAACTTCAACGTCCATCAGATCAGCGTCGAGGATACATGCGCCTGCGATGCCGTGCATGAGCAGCGGCTCGGCTTCATCCGCATTGAGACGGTGGACGACTCGATATTGCTCAAGATTCAGGGCCGCGCGAATCGTTTCGGCGAAGTCGGGATGATTGGATAAAACCAAAATGGTTTTCATCGCGCGCCAAATGAAAGATGTCTATTGATTGCCGTCACTGGCCTGTGATAATTCCACGGTCAACCTTTCAGGTCAATGGAATCTTGTTCACACGAAATAAACAAATCATCCGGCGGTGAGCAATTTTTGCCAGAGATTTTCATTCAGAAGCGCTTTTTGCAGGAAATCATTTTCTTGTGGCGGCGAAACGACGTGTTCGGGATGCAGCGGCAACCGGATTGTGAATAACGTGCCGCGACCGGGCAGGTTCTTTGCGTCAATCGTTCCGCCATGATGATGAACGATAAAAAAACACGCCAGCAAATTGATGCCATATTCGGAAGGCGCGCTGGCCCGGACGACGAACGGATCAAAAATGACGCGAAGCGCGTCTTCCGGCAAACCCGGACCATTGTCGTTGATCTGCAAAACAATCGCCTGCTTCGCGCCGCTGTTCTGCAATTCCGCCGACAATGAAATTTTGCTGCCTGCCGGCAACATGGACAGTTCGTCCTTGAACAACAATTCAAACAGCCGGTGAAATTTGGTTTTATCCGCGTGCAAGGCGGGCAGCGAACCGGGAATTTTATTTTCGATCTCGATTTTTCGCGCTGCGAATTGTTCTTTCAGCGTCTCCAGCGCCGCGCCAACAGCCTGGGGCAGCGAAACTTCATCGGCGAATTGCGTCGCTGAATTGCTGTCCGATGAAGTCCGCAGGTCAGAGAGAAGGCTGTTGATTTTTTCAATCTGCGATTGGACATTTTGATGATAATCCTTCCAGAAATCGGGATTGCGCAAACCATTTGTGTTGGCGCGTTCTTCCGCCATTTTTTTTGGCGCGAGGTCGAGAAACGTCTTCACGGCCACGAGCGAATTGCGGATTTGATGGCTCAAGCCGGCGGCCAGCAAACCGAGGCTCACGATGCGGTCGGCAATCATCATGTTGCGCAGCACGGACATTTTTTCGTGGAGCAACTGGTCGCGCTCTGTTTGCACCGTGAAAAATTCCAGCGCCTGCCGCAATGCGATTTCCAGTTGCGGCGGATCCCACGGCTTGGTGATGTATTTGTAAATCGCGCCGCTGTTGACCGCGGCAATCGCCGCGTCCATGTCCGAATAAGCCGTCACGAGAATCCGCAAAATGCGCGGGCGCAATTGCCGCGCTTTTTCCAAAAGCCACACGCCTTTTTCGCCGGGCATCCGCTGGTCGGTCATCAACAGGCCGATTTCTTCGCCGCGCTGCTCGAGTATTTTGAAGCCGTCCCGCGCATTCGCCGCTGTAAATATGCGGAAATCGTCGCCAAAGGCGCGCTCGAAATACTTCAGCGATTGCTCTTCGTCATCCACGTAGAGGATGGCGAATTTTTTGTAGTCGTGGAGATCTTTCATGTCCTTCAGTTCACAGCCTGGTTGATTTTGACCGGAAATTCGAGCGCAAATTCGCAGAATTTTCCCGGTTCCGTCTTCACCGAAATTTTTCCGCCGTATTCCTGCACGATGCTGTAGCAAATGCTCAGCCCAAGCCCCATGCCTTCGCCCACGTCTTTTGTGGTGAAGAACGGGTCGAAAATTTTGTCCAAATGTTTGGCTTCAATGCCATGGCCGTTGTCGCGGACGGATAAAATGCTTTGGCCATTTTCAATCCGGCCTTCAATCCAGATGGCGGGTTTTTCACCGGGTGCGAAGGATTTGGTCTTCAACGAATCGAGCGAGTTTTGAAAAAGGTTCACCATCACATGGATCAATTTATTTTTATTGGCCAGGATTGTCTGATCCTCCGCATATTTTTGTTCGACTTGCATTGTGTCGCGCCATTCGTTGTTCAAAAATCGCAATGCCGGTGCGACGACTTCAGCCGGCGTCACAGCGTCAAGCTGCTCGGTGTTGGGATGCGTGAACATCCGCAAATCGGAGACAATGGTTTGGACGCGCTTAAGGCCTTTCTCGACATCGGTGAGGACTTCGGTGTAATCCGCCTGCTCTTCCGGCGCGAGATGCTTGCTTTTTTTGCGCAACGTGAAAAGGCCGGTCATGGCGAAATTCAGCGGATTGTTGATTTCGTGTATGATGCCCGCGCTCATGCGGCCCAGCGACGCCAGTTTTTCGGATTGCACCAATTGCATTTCATTTTCCTTGAGTTGCTTGAGGCTCGCTTCGAGCGCCTTGCCGCTTTTGTCCAATTCGCAGCGGGAAACGAATTCCCGCATTCGCACGCGGCTGTGAAAATAAGTGCCCGCGATGATGGCGATGCTGGAGGACACGAGAAAAAATAAACTGCCTTTGAACAGTCGCCCGTCAAAAGTTGCCTGCGAAAACAGGCATGCCGCCAGATAAAGGAATAGAACCAGCGCGACCGAAATGACACTTTGCCAGAACGTCCAATCCAGCACGACGGCCAGCACCATCAACACCAAAATCAGCCCCGCGTAATAAGGCGACGCCGTTCCTTCGGTCGCATAAACCATCCATGCGATTGTTGCTGAAGGGAGGAAGAGCAAAACGACGCCCTGAAAATGATAGTGTTTTTTTCCGAAATCTGTTCCCAAAACAAAATAAAGTCCTGCCATCAAAGCTGAACAAACCAATCGCAAAAGGAAAAATGAAAATGCCTGCTGCGGATAAACGAAATGATCCAAACCGCCAAAGAGCGGCACCATCACAATTCCCAAAAAACATCCCAATCGCGTTTTGCGGATGGTTATTTCGCGGTCATACTCCTGCCAGGCGCCCAGAAATTCTTTTGGAATGAATTGCATATCAGTCCGGTTTGCGGATGTGCAGGAACAGGTTCACGGAGGTTGGTTCTGCGATGACACGGGTTGTTTCCCGGCAGCATTCGGGGACGAGCGACAAGATTTCCCGGCTGTCGCGATAAATCAAATGCCAGTCCAAAATGAATTCGATGAAATTGCGGAACGGTTTCGTGTCGTTCATGTTCGCGATCAACATCAGGCCGCCGGGCGACAGCGAATCATACCAAAGGCCGATCAGCGCGCGGCAAGTGTCCGGCGCGAGATAATCAAAAAGTCCCGCGCAATAAATCAGGTCGAATTTTTCCGCGCCCGCGCCGTTTTGCCGCGTGCGTTTCAAAAGTTCATACACTGAAATCTGCCGCGTGCGTATCGGCGTGTGCCGGGAAAATTTGTGCCTGGCTTCGGCCAATTTTCGCCCGGCATGGAGCAAGGTTTCTTCATTGAAATCTATCAAAGTAAAATCCGCCTGGTTGCTCAAATGGGTTTTAGTTAAAAAATCCTGAACTTCCCTTGCCGGACCGCAGCCGATGTTCAAGATGCGCGCGGATTTTCTTGTGCGGGCGACGCGCGCCGTTTCGTTGAGGATATTTTCGTGAAGGTGGGCGATGCGGTTGCGGACGGATTTTGCCGGCCACTGGCTGACCAGCAAAAGATGGATCAATTTGTCGTAAAGCGAATTTCCCTCCGGCTGGTTCCGATGGATCATGTTCATCATCTCGTAATCGCCCGCATAACCGCCAGGTTTGTGATAAGTGCGATGGCCGAAGGGAGAGCTTAAAAATAATTTCTGCCAGTGCCGCCGGACAAAATCCTGGTGCGCCATGCGTGATTCCGGCGACAGCGCGCAAATGATTTCTTCAAACCGCTCGTGCCGGCCATTGAAGGACTCGATGACTCGCGGCGCGACGGTGTTCAAAATGGCTTGCTCCTGTTCTTGCTTGTCGCCGTGTGTTTTCAGGCCGAATTCCAATCCCTCAAGCCAATGCCGCACGCCGGTGAGATAAGACTGGACGTCGGCGATCAACACTTTGAATTCCGCCGAAATGCGGTAATTGTTTTGCCAGCTCTGGAAAAAAGAATTGTAAGCCTCCTGAAGATTGGAAGGAGATTCCGTGGGCGGCAGAAAAAATGCCGTGTCCGAACCGAGATTGTCCAGCTTGGCCTCGCAAAGGAGCGACGCGCCGGTGTGGATGACATTGCTCACCACGGCGCGCCCGAAATAGATGATGCGGCCGGCGGTGGTGATCTTGAAATTGTTCAGCACTTCCGAAGTCCGCAGAGTGGTTGCAAGGTGGCTGGCCTCAAAAGTCGCCGCATGGCTTGCCAGTCGCACGAGGCTGGCGCGCAACTCCGCGCCGCCCGGCGTCTGGAAAGCAACTTCATTTTCAGCAACGGTTTGTGCCGGCGCAACGGCGCGCGATTTGGCCGCCTTTCTTTCAGGCTGGCGGATCGAACTGCGGCTGTTTTTGATGACAAGGCTCATCCCAAGCCAGAATGAAACATTTTTCACGCCAAAACCAGCCGATTGTTTTTTCATTGCTCATCCTCATTCTCAAGATGCGAAAATCGAGGGCTAGGATGACGATGAGGACGAGAAGGAAACAGTATTATGCCAACGCATCGAACTTCTGCAAGATGGCCGAGAGCGTGGCGTTGAATGTCGCAGGTTGCTCGAGCATGAGAAAATGTCCCACGCCCTCCATCATCACATAATCCGATTGCGGCGCGAGTGAGCGGACATAGTTTTCGTAACCAGCATTCCACCACGGGCTTCGGGCGTTGATGGCGGCGACGGGCGCGTTGACCTTCTGCAAAATCCAATCAGGCTGGTCTGCGCCGAACATTCCCAGCATCGCGCCGAACATGACGTGTTGCGGCGTGGCGAGCATTTCGGACATCACGCGGTCGCGCAACGTTTCGGAGCCGGGAACGGGAAAAAAAGTGCTGATGAATCCTTTGGCGTGATCGAGATATTGCGGCGAGCCGAATGGCGCAACCAACGCTCTGGCTTGTTCGGCCGTGCCGGGAGGGCGGCACAGCAAGCCGTCCACGGAAACCAGAGCGGCAATTTTTTCCGGCGCGCGATGGTGAACGCGGCAGATGACCGCTCCGCCCATGCTGTGGCCGATGAAGGTGGCCTTGTCCACATTTTCGGCGTTCAACACGGCGAGCACTGCATCGGCGAAAAAATCCATCGTGTAGGCCGTTTGCGGTTTGTCGCTCTGGCCGTGGCCGGGAAGGTCAATGAAAATAAGCCGCGCCTTGTCTGCCAGCGCCGAAACCTGTTCGCGCCAGAAACCGAGATTGCCTGCCCAGCAGTGGACAAAGACGATTGTGCGATTCCCTTTGCCTGCGGTGACGTAATGGATGCGGTTCGCACCAAGCGAAACAAAATGAGATTCTCCGTCAGCCATGCCTGCGGAGCAGCCGTTTGCGCCCATGTTGGAATTCCCATTTCTCATTGCTATTAACCGCACGATACTACGCAGACGGGTCAGCGTCCGCAAACAGTTAGTTGCAGGAATTTAGAAATGTAACAATGGATTAAAAATGAATTCCCACTGTCAGCATCAAGGCGTTGCTATGAAAACCATATTTGCCGTCGGCAGATTGTCCGGCGGAAAGGCCGGGAGTTGACGATGGCTTGCTGCCGGTGACCGTATGCGTTGGACCATAGCCGAATTGATAGGTGATATCAAAATCAAAAGTTTTTCCATCGCGTCCGGCTCCGGCGCTGAAGAACTGGCGGTCCATGTCCGCCGCCAGTGGAGTGTAAAATTGATTTGGCACCGAGTTCTCGTTGAAAACGTAGCCGCCGCTGACGTGCCAGCCACTGTCAAAATATCGCGTCACGCCGAATTCATACATCCAACTCGCCTGCCAATCGAGTGTCAAAGGGGGATTTTGTGGCCCTCCTAGCGGAGCAGTTCCAGATTGAAAGATAGTTGTTTTTCCAAAGCTACTCCAATCTGTATAGTTGGCATCGAATTCCAGATTCCATTTTGACGTGGGCCGATATGAAACGCCAAAAACAGCGGTCAATGGAAAGGTGAAGTTGGCATGTGCGGGCAATGACGTATCCGATATGCCTGCTGAAAATTGTTCGAATTCTGTGTGACCATTCAAAGTGACAGTTGCCGAACTGCGGAAGTTCGCGCCGATTGAAATTTGATCAATCGGTTGCCAAAGCACGCCCACATTACCGCCCACGCTCCAGCCGTCGCCTTTAAAATCGAAAAAATTGGTGTTGGGCGGTAGATAAAATGGACGAAGACCTTGCTTTATATTCATGTTTACATAATTCACCATCGCGCCGCCGCCGATTGACAATGAATCCAATATCTTCACAGCAGCCACCGGATTGATGGTGATGTATTTCAACGAACCGCTCGTGGCGACTGTGCGAAAGCCCGTGTCCTGCGGCCATCTCATGCTTCCGCCGAACGGCGCATAAACACCTAGGCCAAAGCTCAATGGCAAATTTGTCGGCGCATAAGCGTAAAAAAACTGGGGAACTGCGGCAAAATGATCCGAGCTGTGATAAGTCTTGCCGCTATTTGGAACACCACTCGGAGGACGGAAACTGGAGTCGAGGTCAATCGCATAAATGCCCGCGCGAAAATTATTATCCACGAGTTGAGCGATGCCCGCCGGATTATAGTAAATAGCTGCGGCATTATCGGCAGTGGCTACGAACGCCTCTCCACGCGCAGTCGCAAAAGCATCCTGATCTGGAAGAGCGAAGCCGTTTGCAAAAACATTTCCGGCCCAAATTCCCGAAACCAGAACCGTCGGCAAAAATTTCGATATGAAACCTTTGCAAAATATTTGCAGTGGCGGTCTGCGACCGCCGTCTGCTTTTGAAAACGCAAAAATTCGGCGGTCGCAGACCGCCGCTGCAATTTCAAATGAACCTTTTACGGTCTTTATGTTCCATTTGTTCATAACGGGTTCCGGCAATCTGAACGGACGCTGACTGTGCGGCAGCTTACCTGTCGAACAGCCTCCTGCCAGCAAATTTCTTGCGCCGACCAATGCAGATGACCGATTCAGACAAAAAATGGGCGGCATTTGGCAAAAAACTCATTTTGCTCTCTTTACTTTTTTCCGACATAAGATAAGCTCTCGACGTGAAAAATTTTATTCAGAAGTTATCTCGATTGACAGTTGTTGTTTTGTTGTTCGGCTCGGTTCTTCCAACGCGGGCCGCTTTCACGTCGCTATATGTTTTTGGTGATGGCATTTCCACTACGACCAACAATCCGTCTGCTGGACAATATTACTACGGTCTGCGTCGCTCCAATGGCCGGGTTTGGGCTGAAGTGTTGGCGCAACGATTAGGTCTGGGTGCCAATTCCATCACTAATGCCAATTGGTCCAACTCAAGCAACAATTGGTCTTATTATGGTCAATACAGTCCCAATCTGGTAACAAACCTCAATAGTTTTCATACACCATCGGATGCAGCCAACGCATTGTTTATCGTATGGGTCAACAATGCCGACTTTGTCGGTGACATGGGAAATATTTACCCTTCTTTAAACATAGTCACGTGGACCAATGCTATTAATCAATCTTTGAACAACCACTGGCGAGTCATTACAAATCTATATTACGCCAAAGGCGCTCGCACTTTGATCATGCCGAAGGCCGTGGATATCACCGAGACTCCGCAATACGATTATTACCCTGCGGCCAGTAAAAGCTTCATCCGCCAAAGGGTCATTGATTTCAATGTTGCTTTCACCACTCTCATAAATCAGGCAAGAACATCACTGCCCGGTATTACGATTTACGAACCGGACTTTTTCGCGTTACTTGACGATGTATTGGTGCACGCTTCCAATTATGGATTGACCAATGTCCTCTCCAGCGGACAAAGCATTGATGTGCTGGAAGATTCACTGGCAAACAAGTCTTTGAATGGACCGGGTGCGAACTACATTTTTTGGGATGCGGTAGACCCGAGTGCAAAACTTCATGAGGTGATGGCTGATGTCGCGCAGCAAATCATTTCGCCGGTGCAAATCGCCCAAATCACAGCGCTGGCCGGCAGCAACCGGCTTAATCTGGCAAATGTGCCGGTCGGCCTGAATGGTTCCGTGGAAGGCTCTACAAATCTGGCACTGGCAAATTGGACAGCTATAACCGTGACCAACGGCGGGACAGCCAACATCGTTACTATCACCAGCGCCAATACAGCACAATTTGTTTTTGTCCCAACTCCTCCCAGCTGGGGTGTTGACACCAACAACATTGTCGTCAGCGCCAACAGTGGCAGCACTGGCGGCGGAATTGCGCCGGGGCCGGGCGGAACTGTTGTTGTCACCGCACTGCAATTTTATCGGCTGCGCTTTCCTTACGCCTGGGTTTGGCCGTGATCGGCAAAAATTACGCGGTTGAAACTGCGGCGGGCATTGCCTTCGCCAAAGTTTCATAACCCAAGCGCAGCATCCGTTCCGTCGTTTCCCAACCGATGCACGAATCGGTGATGGAAATGCCATAGCGCAATTCCTTCAAATTTTTCGGAATCGGCTGATTGCCTTCGGCGATGTTGCTTTCGACCATCAAGCCGATCAACGAGCGCGTGCCTTCCGCGCGTTGCTGGACGACACTGCGCCAGACATCCTCTTGTTGCGCGAACTTTTTTTCCGAATTCGCGTGGCTGCAATCCACCATCAGCACCGGCTGGAGTTTTTCGGAAATCAATTTTTCCTCCGCCGCGCGGATGCTTTCCGCGTCGTAATTCGTTTTCGTGCGCCCGCCTCGCAACACGACGTGAGCGTGCGGATTGCCCGTTGTGCGCACGATGCTCGTGACGCCGTCTTCGTTGATGCCGAGAAAACTGTGCGAATGCCGTGTCGCGCCCATCGCGTCAATCGCGATTTGCAAACTGCCGTCCGTGGAATTTTTCAAACCAACGGGCATCGAAAGGCCGCTCGCCATTTCGCGATGCGTCTGCGATTCCGTCGTGCGCGCGCCGATCGCCGCCCACGTGATCAAATCCGCGATGTATTGCGGCACAATCGGGTCGAGAAATTCCGTCGCCGCCGGCAAACCCATGCCGGTGATTTCCAAAAGCAATCGGCGCGCAATTTTTAATCCGGTTTCGATGTCCTGCGAACCGTCCAGATGCGGATCGTTGATCAAACCTTTCCAGCCGATGGTCGTTCTCGGTTTTTCAAAATAGACGCGCATGACGATTTCCATGCGGTCGGCAAATTCTTTTCGCAGCGCGTTCAGCCGCGCCGCATATTCGAGCGCTTCTTTTTCGTTGTGAATGGAACAAGGGCCGATGACCACGAGCAGGCGCGGGTCTTCCTGCCGCAAAATGTGGATGATCCGCTCGCGGCTGCGCGCGACGGTGGCATTGGCGGCCTCGCTCGTCGGCGATTGCGCCTTCAATTCGCGCGGCGAGAGCAGCCGGACGATTTCTTTGACGTGTAAATCCTGCGTCCGAAACATGAAGGCCATTATAGTGTAATTTCGTTTCGCGAAAAGCGGAAACGCAACGCATTGGACACCCTTGGAATTTTCCGGTAGTTTGCGCAAAAGGAATTATGACCGACGACAAATTGAACACCGGCCAGAAGGCGCTCCAGATCAACGTGGACGCAAAAAAATACGGCACGTTCGCCGAGATCGGCGCGGGTCAGGAAGTCGCGGGCTGGTTTTTTCACGTCGGCAAGGCGTCCGGCACCGTGGCCAAGACCATTTCCGCCTACGACATGGCCGTGAGCGACGCGATTTACGGCACGGCGGAGCGTTATGTCAGCCGCAAGCGTCTTCAGGCGATGCTGGATTACGAATTCAAGCTGTTGATCGAGCGGCTCGACAAGGCGCGCGGCGACAAATGCACATTCTTCGTTTTCGCCGACACCGTCACCACGCGGCGCGACGAAGGCCACGGATGGCTCGGCATGAAATTCCAGACGCAGCCGCACGAAGCGCCGTCGCAAATCATCATCCATGTGCGGATGATCGAGAAACAGAGCCTCCGCCAGCAGGAGGCTCTTGGCATCATCGGTGTCAATCTGATCCACGCCGGATTTTATCATTTCAACGAGCCGGAAAAAATCATCACGTCGCTCATGGACGACCTCACGCGCGAGCGCATCGAGGTGGACATGATCAAATTTTCCGGTCCGCGTTTTGCGCATGTGGACAATCGCCTGATGAGCCTGCAACTCGTGCAGCAACAACTTTCCGACGCCGCCATGTTCACCGCCGATGGAGAAGTTGTCATCCCCGGCGAAGTGCTTTACCAAAAATCCGTGCTTGTCGAGCGCGGCAGTTTCCGGCCCATCACCAAAACCACGCTCGACATTTTGGAGCGCGCGCGCGAACAATTTTTGCGCGAACCGCAGATGAAAGGCGAAGAGCCGGTCATCCTCATGGAAATGACGTTGCACAGCGTGCTCGAAGATTCCACGATGGCGCACAGGGATTTTCTCGACCGCGTGGATTTGTTGAGCACGCTCGGCAAGACCGTTTTGATTTCCAACTTTGGCCGTTACTATCGCCTCGTTGAATATCTTTCGCATTACACGCAAAAAATGCAGGGCATCGCCCTGGGCATCCCGAGTTTGCGCGGCATTTTCGATGAAAAATTTTATGCCGACCTGCCCGGCGGATTGCTCGAATCACTTGGCCGCCTTTTCAAAGGCACGACCAAGCTTTACGTTTATCCATTCCGCGATCCTGCGCCCGGAAAATTTTCCGACACGCCGCGCGGCGAAAGCGGCATTTGGATGCGCGAGGCGGCCAACGGGCAGATTGTCACCGCAGAAAACCTTCAAGTCGCGCCGCACCTGCGCCATCTTTACGCGCACTTGCTCCAAAACGGCTACATCACCGGCATCGAGAATTACAATCCCGACTATCTTTCGCTCTTTCCGCCCTTCGTGCTGTCAAAGCTTCAATCCGGCGATGCCTCATGGGAAAACGACGTGCCGGCTGCGATTGTCGAAAGTATCAAGCGCGGGAAAATGTTTGGCTGGCAGGAAAAACCGGTCGCGGTGACCGCATAACCAACAACCCGTCTTCCGGCTAAATTATTTTCTATGCGCATCACCGGCGGCAAAGCGGCGCGACGAATCCTGAAAGTTCCAAAAGGACTCGATGTTCGCCCGACGCCCGATCTCGTCAAGCAGGCGATTTTTAATTCGCTTGGCGAGCGAGTCATCGGCGCAAAAGTTTTGGAATTGTTCGCCGGCAGCGGCGCGTTGAGCTTGGAATGTTTGAGTCGCGGCGCGGTTTCCGTGATGTGCGTCGAGAAATCGCATCGGCACGCGGAATTTATCCGCAGCAACGCGGAAGCAGCGGGCTACGGCGAAATTCTGGAAGTGCGAACGCAGGATGTTTTTCCAGTGATGAACCAACTGGCGGAAAGCGGACGGCAATTCGATTTGATCCTCGCCGATCCGCCTTACGGTGAGAAAAATGTGAATCGCCGCTCGACTTCATTCGCGCAGCAGTTGCTCGACGATAAAAATCTGCCGAAGCTCCTCGCGCCGAATGGAAGATTCATTCTTGGTCACACCAAACGCGATACGTTGGAAATCGTCGCGCCGTGGACAGAAGTAAAAATGCTCAAGCACGGCGACACCGTGATGCGGTTTTTATTGTCAAATTCCTCGACATGAAAATCTTTACAAAATCTGGAAGGAATGGCTTGCGTGAATAAAATAATTATATTGAATTAACAAAGATGTTGGGCGGCGTAACAACTTCAAATCGCATTCATAATCAAACGAAGGAGTTTCCAACTTCATCGGATGTGTTCCGGCATTTGTTGAAAAAACTTATTGATGCTGGTGGCGATCGATGGATTCATTTTGACGGCCCTGAAAAAGAAGCATGGGTTGAAGTTGCAAATGATTTGAATGATTATCTCGAATTAAATTTTAGTTTTCCTTTCAAAGAAAACCTCCAAGAACTCTTTGCAAAAAACAAATTGTTGTGCCAGCAGACTGGAAGTTAATTCAATGTAAACCAAAAAGGCTTGGTGGATTTTTCGCCGGTTATGCTTGTTATTCCGTTCACAAAAACAACTCGGATTATTTATTGCCATCGTTCATTGACGATTTGTTCGTCAAATTATTTGCGTGTGCTAAAGATTATTCGGTGAGTGGATACTTGACTTGATTTAGACGTGCTCATTTGCTTCACGTCGTTTAATCGCTTTGCGCATCTTCAACCGCTTCGCGAATCGTCTCGCGAAATTTCTCCATGCCCTGATCAAACGCGGCGGAAATCGGCAGCACTTTCACTTTTTTAATTTTCGTTTTGAATTGTTTCAGATTTTTCTCGGCGACGGCTTCGTCCATTTTGTTGGCGACGACGAGGCGTGATTTTTCGAGCAATGCGGGATCGTAAAGTTCCAATTCTTTAAGCAATTGTTTGTAATCGTCCCACGGCGTGCGGCCGTCTGTGCCGGCCATGTCGAGCAGCAGCACGAGAATTTTGCAGCGCTGGATGTGGCGCAAAAATTCGTGGCCGAGTCCGACGTTGTTGTGCGCGCCTTCAATCAAACCCGGCACGTCGCAGACCGTGAGCCGCTTCCAATCGGCATATTCGACGATGCCGATCTGCGGGTGCAACGTTGTGAAGGGATACGGCGCGACTTTCGGACGCGCTTTGGAAATGGCCGTGAGCAAGGTGGATTTGCCCGCGTTTGGATAACCGACAAGCCCGACCTCGGCCATGATGCGCAGTTCCAAAAGAAATTCGCCTTCCGTGCCGGGTTCTCCCGGTTGCGCGAATCGCGGCGTCTGATGGCGCGAGGTGGCGAAATTGCGGTTGCCCAATCCGCCGCGACCGCCTTTGCACAAAATAAATTGTTGTCCGTGTGTCGTGAGGTCGGCGACGAGTTCGCCTTTGCCTTCGTTGTCTTCGGCATCGGCCGTTCCTTCGGCTTCCTTGCTCAAATCAATTTCCAAAACAGGCCCGCCGCTTGAACTGCGGATGAGCGGACGTTTGCCAGTGCTGCTTGAAAAAATAGGATTTTTTTCTTCGGTTTCAACTTCTTCCTCATCGTCATCGTCAGGACTCTTCATTTTCTTTTCGATGGGCGGCGTGGTGTCTTTAATTCGCCATACGAGCGTGCCGCAGGGGACTTTGATGATGAGATCGTCTCCCGCGTGACCGTCCATGCCTTTGCCCATACCGGCTTCGCCGCCCTTGGCGATGAGGCGCGGCTGATAATACTGCCCGATAAGATTGTTGAGGTCGTGGTTGGCTTGCAAGATTACGCTGCCGCCGCGACCGCCGTTGCCGCCGCTCGGCCCGCCCTTGGTGATGTAAGCCTCGCGATGGAACGCGACGCAGCCTTTGCCGCCGTGTCCCGCCTGCGCGTAAATTTTTATTTCGTCAATGAACATGAAGTCATTCTCCGGCAAGTTGCAGAACTTGAAGGCGCAAATCCGATGAAACCCAAAAATTCGCTTCGCGCTCCAAACGTTCCAATAAAATTTTGACGCTGGAAATTAATTTGTCATTTTTTGCGTCGGTTAATATGCCCAAAATTCCGACCGTGCGAACGCCCAATCTGATTGCAACTTTTCGGCCGATTTTTTCATCAATCAATAGCGCGTCCGCTCTTTGTTTCAAAAACAGAGCGATGGCCGCAGCTTCGCCTGCGTCCAGTTCCACTTCGACGGCTTCGACCGGATACGACTTTGGCGCAGATAAAATTTCAATCCAATCCGGCAAAACCAAACCGGAAAATCGTTTTTGAACTTTTGTCAGATGGACGAATTCATCGGCCACTTCCGTTGGAATCAAAACGCGATGGAAAAGTTGTTGCAGCAAATGTTCGTGCTGAATGCGGCACAAGTTCAGAATGACCGAGGTGTCAGCGACGACAATCATCGCTTTTTAAGTTCGCGAAGCTCCCGAATCGTGCGCATGTCCTGTTCCAAATCGTCAACGTCGTAATGTTGCGGAATCTGTCGTTCCTTTAACAAGCCTTGAAATTCAAAAAAACCGATGTCCGCAATATGCACTGCCTGGATAATTGTGACTTTGCATGCGGCATAAAGCGACAGCGCGAGTTCCTGTTTCAACTCGCTCTCGCTAAATTTTGTTTCCGGCAATGTGAGCGTCATATCTGGACTTTAATCAATTTTACGCTTGCGGTCAAACGCGGTCTGGAAAACAAAAAAAGCGAGGCGTGAACCTCGCTTTGAAAATTTCACAGCCGAAAATTTAATTCTTCGCGGCGGCTTCGGCCACGACGTTTACGCGGCGGCTTTGCTTGTCGAACAGAACCTTGCCGTCCGTGAGGGCGAACAACGTCCAGTCACGTCCAACGCCGACGTTTTTGCCCGCGACAAATTTGCTGCCGCGCTGGCGGATGATGATGCTGCCGGCGGTGACAAACGTGCCGCCAAATTCTTTTACGCCCAGCCGTTTGCTGACGCTGTCGCGCCCGTTGCGGACGCTGCCTTGACCTTTTTTATGTGCCATAAAATTAAGCGTTGATTGCGGTGATTTTCACGACCGTCAATTCCTGCCGATGACCGATGGTCTTGTGATAACCTTTGCGGCGTTTCATCTTGAACGTGAGTTTCTTCTCGCCGCGCTTATGCTCGACAACATCCGCCACGACGGTCGCGCCAGAAACGGTCGGTGAACCGACGGCGAGCTTGCCGCCATTGTTGACGAGCAGCACGCGGTCAAACGTGACCGGCTTGCCCGCCTCGACTTCAAGGCGTTCGATTTCGAGCTTGTCGCCCGCGACGACGCGATATTGTTTGCTGCCTGTTTCTAAAACTGCATACATAAATTTTCCCGCAAAGGGTCGGTAATTAAATCAGATTTTCGGAAACTGTCAACGCCTGTTTTTTGGCAAATTGGCTTGTTCCCGTCGGCGCAACTGTCGCTCCCGTTTCTTAATTTCACCGGCCAGCAATTCTTCCGCCGACCAGCCGCGCGATTGCGCGAGCGACGCCAGTTCAAAAAGTTCTTTTGCCAAGTTGGTTTTTGAAAATTTTCGCTTTGAGCTTTTTTCTGCCGCAATCAAATCAGCTTTTTTTGCTTTCTTCAAAAGTTTTTCCGCGCGCAGCAGCGCAGGCAGACGTTTCGGAATTCCGTCCAGCGCCGAATGTCGCGCATGTTTTGTTCCATGCTTTTCCGCTTTCTTGATTTTTTCCCAATTCGCCCAGACTTCGTCCACATTTTTGACTTTGGTTTTCCCAAAAACGTGCGGATGACGGCGGATCAATTTATCCACGAGATGCCGCGTGACCTTTTCAAAATCAAACGCGCCGCGCTCGCTTGCGAGTTGGCAGTGAAAAACAACTTGCAACAACAAATCGCCCAACTCCTCGGCCATTTCGTGGTCGTCGCGCGACTCGATGGCGTCAATCAATTCATAAACCTCCTCGATTGCGTGACGTCGCAAACTCATGTGCGTCTGCTCGCGATCCCACGGACAGCCTTTCGGCGAACGCAGCTTCGCCATGACTTTGAGCAAATCATTTATTGCCGGTTGTTTTTTCATTTTGAATTAACCACCAAGACACCAAGTTCACCAAGAATTTTCGTTTGAGAATTTTACTTGGTGTCTTTGTGCCTTGGTGGTTCAAAGAATTACCAAATCGTCGCGATGCACCAGTTCCACGCGCGCGAGTTTTTTGGCGCGGATTTCTTCGGCGGAAAATTTCGCGATGCCGCGCGCGAATTCCGTTCCGTTCAAATCGCAAATACGAACGACTTCTTCCGCGCTGAAATCTCCTTCGCAACGTGCGACGCCGGGCTGCAACAGGCTTTTACCGGATTCGCGCAATGCTTTTTTCGCGCCGTCGTCCACAAACAACGCGCCTTTGGGATGATGGAAAAACGCAATCCATCGTTTACGTCCCTGCAATTTGTTCGGCTGCGCGACGAACAGCGTGCCTTCGTCTTCCCCCGCCAGAACTTTCGCGAGCACATTTTTCTTTTTGCCCGACGCGATCACGAGCGGAATTCCCGAACGCACGACAATTTTTGCCGCTTCAATTTTCGATCTCATTCCGCCGACAGCCGTTTCGCTGGTCGTGCCGCCCGCGAGCTTTTCAATCGTCGCATCAATCTGCTCGATGACAGAAATGGTTTTCGGATTCGACTTGCTGAAATTTTCGATGACGCCGTCCACCGTTGTCAAAATTACCAATAAATCTGCGGGTAAAAGCGACGCGACGAGCGCGGACAATTTATCGTTGTCGCCGAATTTGATTTCCGTGAACGAGACAGCGTCGTTTTCGTTGATGATGGGCACGACGCCGCGACCGAGCAACGTGACGAGCGTGTTGCGCGCGTTGAGATGGCGCTCGTGATGTTCCAAATCCTCGTGCGTGAGCAAAACTTGCGCGACGTGCAAATCGTGTTTTAAGAAAAGCTCCGCGTAAATCGCCATGAGCCGTGTTTGCCCGATGGCGGCGCACGCTTGAAGTTCCGCGAGTTCAGTCGGGCGTCTTTCATAACCGAGCGCGCCCATGCCTGCACCGACCGCGCCGCTCGTGACGAGTACAATTTCTTTTCCACTTTTTCGCAACACGGCGATTTGTGCGACGAGCTGTTCCAACTGCGCCGGATCAATTTGTTTCCGGCTGTCAGTCAGGACGCCTGTGCCGAGTTTGACGACGAGGCGCAAAATGGATTTGAGCGGGTCACGATGCACGCGCTAAAGGTAGAAAAAATTTTGCGCGCGGAAAATGTTAAAATGCGATGCCGAAAAGATTCAAAACGTCCTGCAACGCCGGAGAATTTCCGGCTTTGAAATTTTTCGAGCCGATCATCGAATCGAAAAAATGATTGCTGCGCAAATCCACAAGCACGGCCAGCCCCGCCAAATCATTTGGCGATTTCACGTTTTGCATCACCAGGTTGTCAATGCCGATGATCTGCTCGCGATTGTTGCGTGAGTCGGTCAGGTCAATGAACTTCACTTTGCCGATGGAAACATTCAGCGTGTCAATCCCTTTGAAATTGTAGCCGGTTTGTGTTTTGAAATTAAGGACATTTGCGCTGCCCGATTTTTTTGCCGGCAATTTTGTTCCGAACGCAAAAATATTCGTCTGGCCGGCCTGATTTTTCACAATGTCCAGTTCGGCGAGGTTGAAACGCATCAGCGTGATGTGGATTTCCTTTTTCAAAAATGCGGCGCGGTCGTATTCGATGTGAATTTCCGGAATGTCCAAAAATGGCGCGCCGCCAAAAGCCGGAGCATTGTAAATTTTTGCGTTCTGGATTTCCACCGTCGGTGCCATGATGGCGAGTTTGAAACTGCGAATCTCGGCGTCCATTCCCGTCTGCGCGCGGATTTGATGCTGAATCGTATTGCGCAAGATCAAATTGTAAGTCAGTAGAAAAACCACAGCCGCGCCGATGGCCAATCCCGCCGCCACGAGAAACAGCCGAAACGTCCATTTGAAAAACCATTTGATCATTTGCGTGATGATTCACGATTTGCGCGCAAAATTCCAGCTTCAAACCTCACGCAAAGGCGCAAAGCCCGCAAAGACAATTTTAATTTAGCGTCTCTGCGTTTTTGTGTGACTAATTTTCGTTCCCGCCTTTACGTTTCGCCGCAAATGAAGTATCTATCCGTGTATGCAAAATTATTACGTTCCGATCATTGTGGAGCAGACAGGTCGCGGCGAACGGAGTTGGGATATTTATTCGCGGCTGCTCGTTGACCGGATCATTTTCGTCGGCACGGCGGTAGACGACAACGTCGCGAACATCCTCATCGCGCAGCTTTTGTTCCTGCAAATGTCCGACCCGAAGAAGGACATCCATCTGTATATCAATTCGCCCGGCGGCAGCGTCACGGCAGGCCTGGCGATTTACGACACGATGCAATATCTCACCTGCGACGTGAACACTTACTGCGTCGGGCAGGCGGCGAGCATGGGCGCGGTGCTGCTGGCGGCGGGCACGAAGGGCAAGCGTTACGCGCTGCCGAACGCGAACATCATGATCCATCAAGTGCTCGGCGGCGCGGAAGGCCAGGCCAGCGACGTGGAAATCCGCGTCAAATATATGCTCAAGCTCAAACAACGCCTGAACAGCATCCTCGCCAAGCACACCGGCAAGCCGGAGGCGCAGGTGGAACGCGATTGCGACCGCGACAATTTCATGTCCGCCGACGAAGCGAAGGCTTACGGCATCGTGGACCAAGTCGTGCAATCGCGGAAAGAAATTCCCGGCGGAATGGAAAAAACGCCAGTGATTGTGTAAATTGAATTTATGACGGAAACTCAAGCACATGAATTTGTTGCTCGTTGGAATCGCATAATTTTTCCTCGGCGGGTGCGAACGGAAGCTGAAACTATTCGAGAGGTCAGACGGCGTTTGTTTATCGTAATGTTTTTTACATTTCTTTTGGTGTTTATATCTCTCTGGATTTCTATTCGGATTCCGCAAATAGGCAGCAAAATGTCATTAGCAGGAATTTTTAATTTTTTGTTATTCAGTTTTTCTATTTGGCAGATATTACGTTTGCGACAAGCACGTCGCGTTCTTGACCAATCGCAAACCGTAAATCGCGAATCGCAAATCATAAATGGCTAGACCGACCAACATCACGATGTGCAGTTTCTGCGGCACTTGACTTGTCCATACTACAGCAATACAATTAAGCAATGGATTTGCTGGCGCACGTCGAAGGATTTGAGTGGGATGGCGGCAACAGTCATAAACCCGCCAAACATGGCGTCGCGGTGAAAGAAGCTGAAGAACCATTTTTTGATGCGTTTGCGCGAGTTCAAGATGATGCGCTTCATTCGCAGGCGGAACAGCGCTGGTGGCTTTGGGGCAAAACGGCGCATGGCCGATTTTTGAAAATTGCCTTCACCGTTCGCAACCGAAAAATCCGCGTGATTTCAGCGCGGGACATGAACAAAAAAGAAAAAATATTTTATGAATCGAAATGAAAGAACCGTTCGCAAAATGACGGCGGCGGATGAAGCCGGCAGCGACATCACCAAATCGCGTCCAGCAGTTTTTCCCCGTCTTAAACCGACGCGTCGTTCGGTGACCGTTCGCGTGCCGACGATTGTGCTCGATAAAATCATGGCGGTCGCAAATCGCCGCGGCTCACGTTATCAAAGCATGATTAACGAATGGCTCGCAGAGCGTGCTGACAATGAATTTCATCGCGCAGCGTAAGAAAATTCCCGCAGTGGAAAAAATTTCGCCGTTAGTGTAATCTTTCTTAACCGGCAATTGAATGGCCAGACCAACGAACATCACGATGTGCAGTTTCTGCGGCAAGACGCACGCGG
This sequence comes from Candidatus Methylomirabilota bacterium, assembly GCA_035644195.1. Lineage (GTDB taxonomy): Bacteria > Verrucomicrobiota > Verrucomicrobiia > Limisphaerales > UBA11358 > UBA11358. Next base: position 21,780 of record DASQOZ010000030.1, read on the forward strand.
AGGTGCGCAAGCTCATCGCCGGTCCGGGCGTTTACATCTGCGACAATTGCATCATCCTTTGCAAAAACGTCCTCGACCGCGAACTGCAACTTCAAAACCAGAAGAAGCAGCCGAAATTTTCCATCCCGCGTCCGGCGGAAATCAAACGGCAACTGGATTTGTATTGCGTCGGACAGGACCATGCGAAAAAAACTCTGGCCGTCGCCGTCCACAACCATTTCAAACGCATCCAGCCGGAAATTCCGGCGGCGGAAGGTGCGGAGGTTTCAAAAATTCCCGCGCAACCGCATCCGCACGCGGAGGTGGAAATCGAGAAGAGCAATATTTTGATGATCGGCCCGACCGGTTCGGGCAAAACATTGCTCGCGCGCACGCTCGCAAAAATTCTGGACGTGCCGTTTGCGATTGCCGACGCGACATCGTTGACCGAGGCCGGTTACGTCGGCGAGGACGTTGAGAACATCGTTTTGCGTTTGCTGCAAAACGCCGATTACGACGTGAAGCGCGCGCAGCGCGGCATAGTCTACATTGACGAGATTGACAAAATCGCGCGCAAAGCCGAGGGGCCGTCCATCACGCGCGACGTGAGCGGCGAAGGCGTGCAGCAGGGATTGCTGAAAATTCTCGAAGGCACGATCTGCAACGTGCCGCCGCAGGGCGGACGCAAACATCCGCAGCAGGAATACATCCGCGTGGATACGTCGAGCATTTTGTTCATTTGCGGCGGCGCATTTGTCGGGTTGGAAAAAGCGATTCAACGGCGGATGGGCCGGAACGTGATCGGCTTTGGCGCGACGGGCGAAGGGCATCAGGCGGCGCACGCGGCGCGCGACCAGATGTTGCAGCACGTCGAGCCGGAAGATTTGCTGAACTTCGGGTTCATCCCCGAATTCATCGGGCGCTTGCCCGTCATCACGACGCTCGCGGAATTGAGCGAGCCGCAACTGGTTTCCATTTTGGCGGAAACGAAAAATGCGCTGACGAAACAATTCGCCAAGCTCATGGCGATGGAAGGCGTGGAATTGGAATTCACGCCCGACGCGCTGCACGAACTTGCGACGCAGGCATTGCGCAAAGGCACGGGCGCGCGCGCGTTGCGCGGGCTGATCGAAAAGCTGATGTTGGATTTGATGTTCGATGCGCCGGAAGGCGGCAACATCGTGCATGTGAAAATCACGGCAGCCGTAGTGCGCGGCGAAAGCAAACCGATCGTCCGCCGCAAGCAGGACGCGGAAGCGGCGTAGAATCAGGCTGCAAAAACTGACCGAGGACATGGTTATGAATAAAATTCTCTTGATTGTCGAAAGACCCGATGACCAATCTGATACATCTAAAACAATCTGGCGGGAGTTTTTGCGCTCCACAGAGGCAATCGAAAAGCAGTCCACAGACATCCGGGTCCTTTCTTCAAATATGTGGCTCCTTCCAACGCAACCAAACTTGAGTTTCGCGCAGGCACTATGTTCAGAAGCGAGGAACCGAAACTTAAGATATGAACTCCTTGCTTGCGGTGTGATGCAAAAAGACATTTATCAGGCAATTGACCCTTTGGCTTAGCTTTGGGGTGAACTTCTTGCCATTCGAATTAAATGAAGCCAAACACACTTCGGATTCTCAATAGCTGTGGAGTCGCAATTGCAGCTTGTGGTGTTGGAATACCGCCTTCGGCCAGACCGAGTTTGGCTTCGTCAATCGCGGCTTGAAGAAATGGATCCATGCCGCGTTTTAACGTTTCTATTAGAAATCCGCAAATGCGAACTGAAGCAATCAGCGCAAAAATTCTTTCAATTCGGATTCAACGCTCGTGGGCGGCTGACAGGAATTGCCGCTGCAAATATAAACCGTCGCTTCGGTTTTCGCCGGCAATGTCCGCGCAAATTCTTCCACCGCGCCTGAATTTCCTGAAACAATTTTGTTCGGCTGATAAACCGAATGCGCCGCGCGAAGCAATTCTCGAAATTTTTTAGAATCTGAATTTCCGGCAACGACCACGCGCTTTGGCTCCTGCAATGAAAAATCCAGCGCGTGCAACATAAACGGCATCGCCTGCGGAAAATGTTCCAGCCGATGCGCGAAGAATTTCAGTGTTTTCTCGGCAGCTTCGGCAAAACTTTTTCTGCCGGTGATCGCACCCAGTTTCAGCAATGACAAAGTGGCGACGGAATTTCCGCTCGGCTCCGCGCCGTCGTAATCGTCTTTGACGCGCAGGATCAAATCGTTCGATTCATTCGTGCTTTGCCAGAAGCCGCCTTTCTCCGAATCAAAAAATCTCGCGAGCATCGCATCGGCCAGTTCAATGGCAAAATCCAAATGTCCCGGCTCAAGCGTTGCTTCATAAAACTCGATGACTCCGGAAAGCAAGAATGCGTAAGCTTCAAGTAATTGCACGTTGTCGCGCTCGCCGTCGCGCCAGCGATGAAAGAGCGTTTTTGATTTTTCGTCCCACAATTTCCCCTGGATGAATCGCAAATTTTTCTCCGCCGCCGCGCGATATTTTTTGTCGTTCAAAATTGCAGAAGCGCGTGTAAATGCGCCGAGCATCAGGCCATTCCACGATGCGAGAATTTTGTCATCCAGATGCGGGCGAATGCGTTTTGCGCGCACGCCGAGCATTTTTTGTTTGGCGGATGAGGGCAGAGCGTAATCGTCAGAATTGGACGCGCCCCTCACCCCATCGGATGGGGAGAGGGTGTCCGAAGGACGGGTGAGGGGATTCACAATGCTCAAAACATTTTGTCCGGCCAATGGCTGCGGATGGCTGTGGTCAACGAAGTTTCCTTCCGCCGTGATGCCAAAGTGTTTCGCAGCGACGTTGAATTCATCCACGGTCAGCAATTTGGAAAGTTCGTCCTTCGTCCAACAATAAAATTTTCCTTCATGGCCTTCGCTGTCGGCGTCTTCGGCGGAAAAAAATCCGCCATCGGTATGCGTCATGTCGCGCAAAACGTAGTCGAGAATATCGCGCACAGTATCGGCGTGGTGCGCGTCGCCGCTGACGAGAAACGCGTCGAGGTAAAGCTGCGCGAGTTGCGCGTTGTCATAGAGCATTTTTTCGAAATGCGGCACGAGCCATCCGGCGTCCACGGAATAACGCGCAAATCCGCCGCCGAGTTGATCGTGAATACCGCCGTCGGCCATGCGTTCGCAGGTGTGCAAGACCATTTTTGTCGCTTCGTCGTCCTGAAATCGTTTCGCGCAGCGCAGCAGCAGCGATGGCATGGACGGCTGTGGAAATTTCGGCGCGCCGCCAAATCCGCCGTGCTGCGGGTCATACATTTTTTTGAAAAAATCCGCCGCATTTTTCAAAATGCCCGCGTTCAAAAGAGAATTTGATTCAACGGAATTTGTCATCGCATTTTCGAGTCGCGCATGAATTTCCTTGGCGGAAGCGGCGATTTCGTCTTTTTGCTCCTGCCAGAGCATTGAGATTTGCTGTAGTAATTGCAAAAAACTTGGACGACCGTAGCGCGCGTCCGGCGGAAAATAGGTGCCGCCGAAAAACGGTTTCAGATCCGGCGTGAGAAAAACGTTCATCGGCCAGCCGCCGCCGGTCGTGGATTGCACGAACGTCATGTAAATTTTATCAACGTCCGGGCGTTCCTCGCGGTCAACCTTGATGCTGACGAAATGTTCGTTCAGAAATTGGCCGACGCGCTCGTCCTCAAAACTTTCGCGTTCCATCACATGGCACCAATGGCAGGTCGAATAGCCGACGCTCAAAAAAACCGGCTTGTTTTCTGCGCGCGCCTTTTCAAACGCCTCGGCGTTCCATGCGAACCAGTCCACGGGATTGTGCGCGTGCTGCAAAAGGTAGGGCGATTTTTCGCGCGCGAGGCGGTTTGTAAATTTCACCCCGCAAAGATACGCGCAAACATTGCGGGCGCAAAGGAAACGCTGACTTTTGCGACGGCGCGCGATAAACTGCCGCGATGTCGAAAAAATCGTGGCAACCCGAACTGGTGCTCCTCTTTTGCGGAACGCAATTCATTTGCTTCAGCCTGGGAATTCTGGTCGCCAATCTGCTGCACAAATTCAGCGTCAACGGTTTCAAACACGAGGAAGATTTTGGAAATGTTTTGCTGGCGACTTTGAGCTTTCAAGGCGCGACGTGGGTTTTGATCCCGATTTTTCTTCGGCTGCATCAAATGCGCTGGCGCGACGCCTTTGGCCTGCAAAATGGAAATTTGTTTCGAGCGCTCGGCTGGGCGATTGCGACGCTCGCTGTCGTTTTGCCGGTCGCGTTGCTGCTCCAAAATTTGTCGGCAACGACGCTGGAAAAAATCGGATGGCCGCCCGCACCGCAAGCTGCGGTGAAATTGCTCGCGGACGCCCCGCTGTGGCCGACGGGAATTTATCTCGGATTTTTCGCCATTGTGCTTGCGCCGGTCGCCGAGGAATTTATTTTTCGCGGCGTGCTTTTTCCGTTCGTCAAACAACTGGGCTTTCCGAAAACCGCGTGGATTGGCGTCAGTTTGTTGTTTGCGCTGGTCCACGGTGCGGCGGCGATTTTCGTTCCGCTCTTTGTGCTCGCCCTCGCGTTGACGTGGCTTTATGAAAAGACGGACAATCTGCTCGCGCCCATCGTTGTGCACAGCTTGTTCAACGCCGCAAATCTGATTCTGTTTTATTTTGCGCAAAATTTTTCAGTGCCGTCAAAATGAACGAATTCGAACTCATCGCAAAACTGGCCAAATCGTTGCCGACAAATCAAAACGTTCTCGTCGGCGCGGGCGACGATTGCGCTGTTTTGGATTTGGGCGTGGCGGACAAATTGATTTTGTTCAAGACGGACGCCATCGTCGAAGGCGTTCATTTCACGAAAGAAATCCCGCCGGAAAAAATCGGGCGCAAGGCGCTCGCGCGCTGTTTGAGCGACATCGCGGCGATGGCCGGAACGCCGAATGCCGCGCTCGTCACCATCGGCTTGCCGAAAAGTTTTGACGCGGATTTCATCGGCAAAATTTATGACGGCATGGGCGCTGTCGCGAAAAATTTTGGCGTCGCCATCGTCGGCGGCGAGACGACGACAAATCCAGAACGCATTTTCATTTCCATCGCGCTGCTCGGAACCGTCGCACGCGGAAAACAGATTTTGCGTTCCGGCGCGAAAATTGGCGACGCAATTTTTGTGACGGGCGAACTCGGCGGTTCGCTTGCGGAAAAGCATTTGGATTTCGAGCCGCGACTGGCCGAGGCGTGCTGGCTTGCGGAACATTTTTCCATCCACGCGATGATTGATTTGAGCGACGGGCTGGCCGGCGATTTGCGCCACATTTTGAATGCCAGCGCCGTCGGCGCGGAGCTTTTGAAATCGGCGATCCCCATTTCGCGGGAGGCAAAACTGGACGCAAAAAAAAGTTCTTCGGCAAAACCGGCGGTGGTCGCTGCGCTGACCGACGGCGAAGATTTTGAATTGCTGTTCACGGTTGCGGGCAAAGACGCGGTGAAATTGCTTGATGCATGGAAAAAGAAATTTCCAAAACTGAAATTGAGCTGCATCGGGAAAATTGTCGCCGATGAAGGCATTTTGATCCGCGACAAAACCGGCTCGCACAAATTTAACGCCAATGGCTACGTTCATTTCGCATAGTCCGGCAGAAACAGAATCGCTCGGCGCGCAATTTGGCCGCACCGCGCAAAGCGGGCTGGTCATCGCGCTTTCGGGCGAACTCGGCGCGGGCAAGACGCAATTTGTCAAAGGCCTGGCGCGCGGCCTCGGGATTTCCGTGCGCGTGCATTCGCCGACGTTCACGCTCATCAACGAATACGGCGGCGGACGGTTGAAATTGTTTCATCTGGATTTGTATCGGCTCGAAACGCCTGCACAGATTTTATCGGCGGGCGTCGGGGAATTTTTGCAGCCGGACGGCGTGAGCGTGATTGAATGGGCGGAAAGGCTGAAGCCAGAAGCCGGAAGCCAGAAATCGGAAGGAAAATGGATTATGATAAAAATAGAAATCGCGAGCGAAGCGGAACGGAAAATTATTTATGACGATTCTGGCGCTTGAATTTTCGTCGGGGCAACGCAGCGTGGCCGTCGCGAACGGGAATTCCGTTTTAAGCGAAGCCGTTGAAACCGGCGGGCGCAACACCGCCGCGTTCGGCATGATTGAGCGCGTTCTGGCAGAGGCGAAAATCGAGCGCGAGCAAATTGATGCGATTGCCGTCGGACTTGGTCCCGGCTCTTACACTGGAATCCGTTCGGCGATTGCCATCGCGCAAGGGTGGCAATTGGCGCGCAAAATAAAACTGCTTGGCGTCAGCAGCGCGGAGGCAATTGCGGCGCAGGCGCAGTCAGAAAAAATCTTTGGCGATGTGAACGTGGTGGTTGACGCCCAGCGCGGCGAAATTTATCTGGCGCGATATGAAATTTCGGAAGAGGCGGTGAAGGAAATCGGGCCGTTGCGGATTGCCAATCCTTTGGACTGCGGCGACATGTCGCCGCTTTCAAAGCGCGGACATGTCCGCGCACTCCAAAACATTTTTATCGGGCCGGAGGCGACCAAATGGTTTCCGGCTGGGAAAGTTATTTTTCCGCGCGCTGCGGCCGTGGCGCGACTGGCGGCTGGACGAAGCGATTTTATCTCCAGCGAAAAACTGGAGCCGATTTATTTGAGGGAAACGAGCTTTGTGAAGGCGGTGAGGCCGAAAACGGCAATTTGAAGCGACTGCCAAATTTCAGGACACATTGGTTGCTGACGAGCAGTTTAGAAATGGTGGCCGTGCGCAAGCACCGGCTCGCAGGGACGCTCGCCCCGCCATTTCTCATTCAAGCCGCCCAAGCCACCCGTTCAATGTTCCAACTTGCAAGACTGGCATGGTGTGTGCTAGAATCTTCCAAGTGGGTCAAAGAATCATTCGGAATTTTAATTAACTTATGCGGACGTTTTGCAACCAGTCCACGGCGCGCTCTCGACGCGACGCGAAAGCTGGATTTACGCTGGTTGAAGTGATGATCGCCGCTTTGATTGGCGTGGTCATTTTTACGGGCCTTTTTGGCGGCCTTTCCCTGGGATTTTATTTCGTCAAGCAACAGCGGGACGATTTGCGCGCCACCGAAATCATGGAGCAACAAATCGAAGGCATCCGCCTCTGTGCATGGGGCGGCGGTTCGGGCACTAATATCATCGCAAGCCAGTTGTTCAACAGCAGCATCGTTCCCACAAGTTTTACAGCTTACGAAGTAAGCGGGAGCGGTTACAATTCCAACACCGTTTATACCGGCACCATCACGATAAAGACGAATGGGGTCGGCACGAACGCGCTGGCGATATACAATTCAAGCGGCACGAATTTTACGGCTGCCACACCGCCATACATCAGCCAGCTTGCGCTTGTCACCGTTACGGTGAGTTGGAATGATTATCATAACAAGAACACCAACACTTACACGCGCTCGATGTCCACGCTCGTCGCGCAGAACGGCATGCAAACTTACATTTACAGCCATTGAAATTTATGAGACTGATTTGGAGTGCGCGGATATGTCCGCGCTTTAGAACGCCGCGACATGTCGCGGCGAGGCAAAGCGGTGTCATGTCACCGCAGTCCAAATCGCGCGGCATGACGCTGGTTGAGGTCATGGTGGCGATGGCGGCAGGCATCCTGATTTTGGCCTCGTTTCTGGCCATCACCGTGAATGTTGCAAAAAGTTTCAAGGCAGTGACGAATTATCGCTACATCAGCAAGATGGACCGCTACACGCTGGACATAATGGGACGTGACATTCGCATGGCCACGCATGTGACATCTTCTCTTTCCCTGACCAATAGGGTGGACATGACAAATTCTTTTGGCGACAGCTATTTTTACCTCTGGGACGGTAGCAACAACATGACCCGCAGCTACACTTATTCCACCAACACTTCAGTCGCTGGAACGCTTGCTGGAACGACGACGACGACGACTCTGCTGACCAATTGCAATTCATTTTCGCTTTCCTTCCTTGCGCGCGATCTGAACAACAACCTGGCATTTACGAACGCTGTTTCTGCTTCAAACGTCAAACTGATCCAAGTCTCGTGGAGTTGCGCGCGATCCATCTGGGGCGGCAGCACAAACAGCGAAGGCGAGCGCACGGCGCAATTCACGCTGCGCAACTGATTGAAATGAGACATCGGCAAAACCCGTTTTTATTTGTGGCGGCGGTCTGTGACCGCCGTGGTTTTGCTGAAATTTCAGTATCCGTCGGCGCTCGCAGAGCGCCGCTGCAGTTGTTTTGCAGAGGTTTCAAAATATGAAAATTCAGATTGAATCATTCAAAAAAGACCACGCCAGCGCGTTGCTGTCCATGGCCATCATCGCCCTCGTTGTCCTCTCCTCTCTCGCGGGCTATTTGTATCTTGTCAGCAACGAAAACGTCATGGTCAACCGCTCTGACACATGGAACAAATCCTTTCAGATGGCCGAAGCCGGCGTCGAGGAAGCCATGTCCATGATCAATGCCAGCAATAGTATCTTTGGCGCCATTCCCAAATGGACAAATGCGGTGTCAGGCGGATGGGCGATTACCACCAACTCAACCAGCTTGACGTGGAAGTTCGACGACCAAACGCAGACATGGAAGGGAATCGGCACGAACAAAGTAGCCACGAATGCGGTGATGTATCAATTGACGCGATACCTGGATACGACCGGGAATAATTATTATACCGTTTATGTCTACAATTTGCTCAACCAAACGAACACCGGCCCGCAAATTTTGTCCATTGGCTCTTCCGTGTCCTACAATCCCGCCGCGAAAACAAATATCACGGCTTCCCGCAAAATTTATATGCAGACCACGCTTAATTCTTTGAATGGAAATCTTTCTGCCCGAACGACCATAGTTTTGAATGGCAACAATATCACCGCTGACAGCTTCGATTCGGCTGATTCAAATCACAGCACTTGGCAATCTGTTTGGCAATATGGCGGCACCAACTACGGCTTTTATCCAACCAATCCCAGTGCTAAAACCTATGTAACCGCTCCAGACTATTCGACTGAAAATTATTTTCGAAAAGACAACGCGTATATATGTTCCGACGGCACCATTTCCGCTGGTAATGCTAATATCTGCGGTTATGTGGATACTGGGCCGGGTCAGGCACAACCCAACCTAGGTCCGCAAGGTGTTGCCGGTGGCAATAATGATTGGATAGGCAATCCAGTTACGCAAACATGCGACCCTGCTAGCCCCTATAATCATGGTATTCAACAAAATCCACTCCATTGGCTAAGCGATATGAATTTTGCTTTTATCGACGTGTCATTGCCGCAAACGAATAGCTCTACCGGCGTATGGATAGATGTTCCCAAAAAAACAGGAGCCAATGCTTGGACTTATACAAATTATGCTGGTGGAACTGTTACTTATAATTATTGGATAACCAACGGCGCATGGGGCGGTAAAACTAATTATCAATTAACCACTAAATTGACTACTGATATTCTGGTAAGAGGGACCAATCTCATTCTTTATCTTGCCGCTACACCGGACTCATTGGATTTCCACGGCTCCAGCACCACAATATTCATTGACACGAATTCGGATGTGACCATTTACACCGCTGGCAATATGAATATGTCGGGAAATAATAACGGCATTAATAACATAACGAAATATGCGAGGTCACTTCGCATTTATGGCCTTCCTTCTTGCACTGCAATTACAATGGGAGGGCAGTCGACTACTACTGCTTATATCTATGCGCCGGAAGCGACATTGGACTTCCACGGCGCGGGCGGCAGTTATTATGGTGCGGTCGGGGCATTCTATTGCAATATAGTCACAATGACTGGCAATTATAATTTTCATTACGACGAAGCGCTTAATCTTATCAACCCTCCCACAGGTTATCTTCCCAAAACATGGCAGGAAGTTCAGTAGCCGCGTCTGAATTTTGGGAGCGGGTCGGTTTGAACAATGGCTGGTGCGGCGAGCGTCCCCGCGAGCCGGTGCTTGCGCACGGCCACCATTTTCCGGCTTGCAAGGACTCTCGCTTCACCAATTAACTTACTCACAATTTTTTGGGAGGGACGGCGTGTCGCCGTCCCTGAAAAAATTGTAGGAGACGACGTAAGGAGTCTGATTTCAAATTCAGAATTCGGAGTTAAAACAATGAGTCTTGTTACCTCGACTCCTGCAATTGAAACTATGCAAAGGATTTCTCCCTCTCCTCGCTAAACGAGGAGAGGGCCGGGGTGAGGAGCTTTGATTTATTGTTACAATTTTATTACAAACCCCTCACCCTGACCCTCTCCCCCGCTTGGACGGGGAGAGGGAATTATTCAAATTCATTTGAGCCTCGTCGCTTCCGCTCCTACACTACGCGCGTGAAAGCCGCCATCCTCCACGGCAAACTCAATATCCGAATCGAAGACATCGCGCCGCCGCCGCTCAAGCCGGGCGAAGTCCGCATCCGCATCGAAGCCGCGCTCACCTGCGGCACAGACTTGAAAGTTTTCAAACGCGGCTATCACGCCAAAATGATCGTCCCGCCCGCCGTCTTCGGCCATGAACTGGCCGGAACGATTTCGGAAATCAGAAGCCAGAAGCCAGAAGTCAGAAGTCAGAATTGGGAAAACGGCGAGCGCGTGGTCGTGGCCAATTCCGCGCCGTGCGGCGATTGTTTCTTCTGCAAAAACAACCGGGAAAATCTTTGCGACGACCTGCAATTTCTCAACGGCGCGTATGCGGAAGAAATTGTCGTCCCCGCGCGCTTTGTCCAAAAAAATCTTTTGCGCCTGAAACCGGAAACGCCTTTTCGCGACGCGGCCTTGACCGAGCCGCTCGCCTGTGTCGTCCAAGGTGTCGAGGACTCGAAGTTGCGCGCGGGACAAAACGTTTTGATTCTCGGCGCGGGACCGATCGGCCTGATGTTCGTCGCGCTGGCGAAAAATCTTGGTTGTCACGTCGCCGTTGCCGGTCGCGGCGAAAAGCGATTGCAAATGGCGCAACGATTGGGCGCAATAGAAATCATTAACGTTGGCGATGGAGAAAATCTTGTCGAAAAAATTCGCACGGCAGTTTTTGGAGTGCGCGGACACGTCCGCGCTTTGAAAAGCGGCGATATGTCGCCGCAGTCCAAATCCGCGCTCGGTTTTGACGTAGTGATTGAAGCGGTCGGCAAGCCGGAAGCATGGGAAGCTGCCGTGCAATTGGTCCGCAAAGGCGGCACGGTGAATTTTTTTGGCGGCTGTCCTTCGGGCGCGAGCGTCTCGCTGGACACGCAATTGATCCATTATTCCAATCTCACGCTGCTGGCGAGTTTTCATCACACGCCGCGCGCGATCCGTCGGGCGTTGGAATTCATCGAGGCGGGCGTGGTTCGCGCCGCAGATTTTGTGGACGGCGAATGTCCGCTGACGCGGCTGCCGGAATTGTTCAAGTCAATGGCCGAGGGAAATCGCGCAATTAAAACGCTGATCAAAGTCCACGAATAATTCTGATTAACCACCAAGGCACAAAGGCACCAGGAAATTTTCCAAAATTACATCTCTGAATTTTTAGAAATCAGCGCCACCTCACCCCGACCCTCTCCCCCACTTTGTGGCGGAGAGGGAGAAGCAAATTAAGTAAAAACCCTTTTCCCTTTGTGTCTTGGTGGTTAATTTTTATGGCTTCAAAAAACTCTCCACATCCGTGTGCAATTTCTTCAAATCCGGCAGATTGACATACATCATGTGGCCGGAATCGAACTCTGCATAGGTGATGTTGGTGCGATAGGCCGGATCGAGTTGGACGTGGTCAAGCGCGTAACGAACGGTGTCAATCGGGCAGACGAGATCGCAGCGCCCGCCGAGGACGAGCACGCGCATGTAAGGATTTTGATTCATCATCGTGGCGAGACGTTCGCCGGAATTGGCATAATTGTTGCGCACGCCGTAATTCCACGGTTGCACGCCGGCAAGGACTTCATAAGGCAGATCATCCTCGAATTTCAATTCGCTGCGGATGTAACTGTTGATGCCGGCGGAAAACGGCCCGCGTGTCGCCGCCATGGACGGATCGAAACCGGGAGAAGGCGAAGCCGCATCTGCGTCGCGCCCAGTGATGCGCGAGTCATAAGCGCCAAGGATCAATCCTTCGTCATGCAGCAATTGTTTTCTGAAAACATCCGCATCCAGTCGCAAATGGTTGTCTTCGATGATTTGCGGTTTCAGGCCGGTGAGGCGCGACAGTTCGGCGGCGATTTTTTTGCGTTCATCGGCGGAAAGCGAATCGCCTTTTTGCAAGGCCACCGCATATCCGCCTTTGGCAAATTCGCGGGATTCGGCGAGCGCCTTTGGCAGATCATCCTGCAAATCCGGCGGCAATTTTTTGTGGAATTGCGCCGCCGCCGTGTAAGCGGGCAAATAAAGCGGATACGGCACGTCGTTGCCGGCATTGTTAAAAATGGTCGAGAAATCCAGAACGCCCGAGACCAAAATCAATCCGTTCAGATACATTCCGTAACGCGAACTCAAATGCTCGGCCAAACCCGCCGCGCGAAAAACGCCGTAGCTTTCGCCGCAAAGATATTTTGGCGAGAGCCAGCGTTCGTGCCGCGTCGTCCAGAGCCGGATGAAATCGCCTACGGAATCCAAATCCGCCGAGTCGCCAAAAAATGAATCCGGCTTTTCATCCGTCGCCGGACGGCTGAATCCGGTGGCGATGGGATCAATGAAAACCAGATCGCTCGCGTCCAAAACAGAGTATTCATTGTCCGTCAGGCCGAACGGCGGCGGCGGCAACGTGCCATTTTCGTTCATCTTCACGCGGCGCGGGCCGAGCGCGCCCAAATGCAGCCAGACCGACGACGAGCCGGGACCGCCGTTGAAGCAGAATGTGACCGGACGGCCAGAGGATGGATTTCTGTTCTCCGTCTTCTGATTTCTGTCTTCTGCCTTTGTATATGCGACGTAAAAAATCGCTGCGCGCACCGTGCCGGTGGAAGTGAGCACCGGCAGCATCCCGGTTTCCGCGATGTAAGTGACGCGCTGGCCGGAGATGGTGACGCTGTTCGTCGTGAAGACTGGTTTATGCGTGGCGTCGGGAATTGTGGCGGCGGAATTTTTTTCCGGCGGCGCGGACGCGTTCGTCTTGGAGTTGGAATCCGAATTGCCTTTATCCGCAGCGTGAAGGCTGGCGGCCAGAACCAGAGGTAAAATGAATAAATTTTTTTTCATCGCGGTTTCGATTTTCGCAGTCGGAACAAATTTCGACAATGATTTTCCGCCATCCTGCAAGCAGCGGAAAAAATGAGGGCTATGTGAATAAGTTTCGCGGAAAAGCTGCTTGTCAACTTTGAAAAACTGTGAGAAGAAGGTTGCCGGTTTTGGGCGGTCGTCGGGAAGGGAAACTCATGAAGTTTGAAAAAAACAAAAGCGGCTCGCGGGCATTTACCTTGATTGAACTGCTGGTCGTCATCGCCATCATCGCGATTTTGGCGGCGATGCTGCTGCCCGCGTTGAGCAAGGCCAAGGCGACGGCGCAGGCGACCCAATGTCTGAACAATCTCAAACAGTGGGGATTGGCAGGCCAGCTTTATGCGGGTGAGAATGGTGATTTTCTGACGACAGATGGCATCGGAAGTCCTACTGAAACCGAGTTGAACAATCCTAAAACTCATGGCTGGTATATCGAACTGCCGGCAATGATAAATGTTCAACACTATGTGGATATGCCCTGGCGCATGGATCCTGCCATTGCGCCGGATCAATCAATTTGGATTTGTCCTTCCAATACGCGTCGCGCAAACGTGTCGGCGTTAAGCCATAATCTTTTTCATTATTGCCTGAACGAGGTTATGAATGGCACCGGGACAAACGACCATCAGATTAAAATGTCTTCGCTGCCGAATCCTTCGGCAACTGTATATTTGTTTGATAACGGACAAAAACCGGCAGGTGGCGACGGCGGTTCTGTGACCAATATTCATAATAATGGAGCCAATTTTGTTTTCGTTGATGGTCATGTAAAACGGTTCAGAAAATCTGAATACTGGAACGGCTCCACCGTAGGAATCACGAACAATCCTGAACTGGTTTGGATTCCCTAAACCGTCGCCGCAATCGCATCGCCCATTTCGCGCGTGCCGATTTTTCGCGCGCCGGTTTCGTTTGGACTGAAAATGTCGCCGGTGCGATTTCCGTTTTCAATCGCTTTGGCAACGGCGTTTTCAACAGCAGTCGCCGCGTCGTTCAAATTGAAACTGTGGCGCAGCATCATTGCCGCCGACAAAATCTGCGCGATGGGATTTGCCAGATTTTTTCCGGAGATGTCCGGTGCGGTTCCGCCCGCCGGTTCATAAAATCCAAAAATCTTTTCGCCGCTGCTCGCGCCCAAACTCGCGCTCGGCAACATTCCGAGCGAACCGCCGAGCGCCGCCGCCTCGTCGCTCAAAATATCGCCGAACATATTTTCGCAAAGCATCACGTCGAACTGTGTCGGCTTCAAAACCAGTTGCATCGCGCCGTTGTCCACGAACATATGTTCCAGCGTCACGTCGGGATAATTTTTGCCAACGCGCGTCACGACTTCGCGCCAGAGAATTCCATTTTCCAGCACGTTTGCCTTGTCAATGCTGGTCAGTTTTTTACGGCGCAACTGCGCGGCCTTGAACGCGACGTGCGCGATGCGTTCGATTTCCGGCGTCGTATAAACCATCGTGTCAATCGCGCGCAAATTTCCGCCGCCGATGTCCTCCGTTTTTTTCGGCTGGCCGAAATACATTCCGCCCGTCAGTTCGCGCACGACCAAAATATCAATGCCATCGCCTTGGCGTTCTTTTGCGAGCGGGCAGGCGTGCGCGAGCGCTTTGGGCAATTTCACCGGGCGCAGATTGGCGAACAAACCAAATTCTTTTCGCAGCCGCAACAGCGCGGCGCGTTCGGGACGTTCTTCTTTTGGAATTGTCGGGTCGCGGTCCGGCAGGCCGACGGAGCCAAATAAAATGGAATCTGATTTTTTGCAGAGCGCGAGCGTCGCGTCCGGCAGGGCTTTTCCCGCCGCGTCAATTCCCGCCCAGCCGACGGGCGCTTCGGTGATTTCCAGTTTGAAATCGAATTTGGTTTCCGTCGCGCGCAAAACCTTGACGGCTTCGCGCATGACTTCGTTGCCGATTCCGTCGCCGGCGAGGGCTGCGATTTTGAATGTTTTCATCAATTTGAAAGTGTGATTCTAAATTGTTCATGCGTGGTGACAACGCAATTTTCTTCACTCGACACTCGACGTTCGGCATTCGACACTTTTCCCATGGTTTTGCCTTACAAAGTCGCCACACTGCTGTATTGCTTCAATGAACGCGACGAAATCCTTTTGCTCGAACGCACGCAGGAGCCGAATCGCGGTTTTTGGAGTCCATGCGGCGGTAAATTGAAAACGGACATCGGCGAATCGCCTTATGTCTGCGCCTGTCGCGAAGCGAAGGAGGAAATTTGTGCGGAGCTTTCGCCAGCAGATTTGCATCTGGCCGGCCTTGTCAGCGAGCACGGTTATCAAGGCCAGGCGCACTGGCTGATGTTTTTGTTCGAGGTGAAAAAGAAATTAACCGCGCTTCCGTCGCCGTGCAACGAGGGACGGTTTGAATTTTTCCGGCGCGAAGAAATTGAGTCGCTAAAAATCGCGCAAACGGATCGGGAACGGATTTGGCCGTGGTTCTGGAAATTTCGCGGCGGATTTTTTGCGGCGCACTGCCATTGCCATCCCGACGGAAGAAATGATTGGACGCTCGAAGAATCAAGGATGAATTATGAAAGATGAAGGATGAAAGTTTCCGCGAGGTTGCCGCGCCGATTTTGTTTCATAATTCATCATTCATACTTCATCCTTTTTTGCATGATTGATTTGCACAGCGACGATTATTTTATGGGCGAGGCGTTGCGCCAGGCAACGCGCGCGTATGAAATGGGCGAGGTGCCGGTTGGCGCCGTCATCGTGCGCGAAGGGAAAATCATCGCGCGCGCATTCAACCAGGTGGAACAACTTAAAGACGCGACGGCGCACGCTGAAATGCTCGCGCTCACGCAGGCGGAAGCAGCCGTCGGCGACTGGCGGCTGACGGACTGCACGCTTTACGTCACAAAGGAGCCATGCCCGATGTGCGCGGGCGCGATTGTGCATACGCGGTTGGCGCGGGTCGTCTTTGGCGCGGGCGACCCGAAAGCGGGCGCTGCCGGAAGCGCGGTCAATTTATTGCAATTTCCGACGCTGAATCATCGCTGCGAAATCACCGGCGGCGTGCGTGAAGCCGAATGCCGCGCGCTGTTGCAGAGTTTTTTCGCGGAACAACGGGAGAAGCCGGGAAAGAAAAATGGCGAAAGCGTTGCATGATCTGCGAGGTGTTTTTATATTGTCGTCGCATTAAATGAAAACTTCATACATTATCTCCGGCGTATTCTTGTTTTTGGTTACAGCCATTTCTGTTCACGCGTTTCCGCCCCTTACCGTCGGCAGTCTGCCAACTCAATATACGGTTCTCCATTCTTTTAATTATGACGGCCTAAATCACTTGGATGGTAAAGGACCGAATTCCGCGCCGGCGGCCAATGGCTTTGGCCAGTTATTCGGCAGGACTCCCAACGGCGGCAACAAGTTAGACGACAGGGGTATCTTATACCGCATCAATCTGGACGGCTCGGACTACCGGATACTTCATAGATTTGATTGGTTTGATAGTCCTGGAAATCATCCTGCGCCAACTCCATTGGTTTTGGGCAATACATTATATGGGACAATTGAGCAGCATAGTGTTCCAAGCGACCAATACCCATACGGTGATGATTTGGGAGCGGTGTATTCGAGCAGCGCGTCCGGTTCTGATACCGACTCATCCCCTAATTTAAGCTACCTTCATTTTTTCCAATTTAATTATGCCACAAACGCCACCGATGGAGTTGAACCTGCCAGTGAATTGGTGGCCATCGGCGATGTATTCTATGGCACAACAGCCAGTTATGGTTCACCTAGCCCTTACGTCGGCACGGTTTTTAGCATCCATGCTGATGGTTCCGGCTACAATATTCTGCATTATTTCGGCAGCGTGACGAATGATGGGACTGGCATTGTCAGTGGCTTGACGGTTGGAAACGATGGAACAAACGTTGCCTTGTATGGGAATTCTTCTTGTGGCGGCACGGGCGGCGTTTTTGGCGGCGGCGTGATTTTCAAAATCAATCCCGATGGCAGCGGTTATTCCATATTGCATAATTTTGATCAACCTGTTAACGGTGGTTACCCATATGGTCATTTGGTCTATGCGGATGGAGTTCTTTATGGCTCATATTTGACTGGAGACACCTCACGGGGATTCATTTTTAGAATGAATGCCGATGGTTCTGGTTACACCAATATCACCAGCTATGGGTATGGAAATTTTGTGGTCTTGGGCGACACGCTTTATGGCTTGGGCGGGTTGAGCGGGCAGGAAGTCTGGTCTCTCAAAACCGACGGCATGGACTATGCCACGCTGCATGATTTTAACGCCGATCCCCTTGATGGAAAAAATCCCATCGGCTTCCCGTATCTCCTGACCAACAATACCATGATTGTCCGGTATTGTTGTCCGCCAACCGATACAAACTATATGTGCCAGTGCGTGGAACTGGTGACCTTGACCAATGCAGTCATTTATGGCGTGACCTCCGGCGGCGGAGCTTATACCAACTTTGGCACGGTCTTTGCCCTGCCGTTGTCGGTTTCCGCCGGGACCAACTCCATCAATTCCATCAGCGTGACCAGTCCCGCCTATGGCGCCCTCTTTTATACGCGGCCACAAACATCATGTTCACGGTGGACACCACCAATCTGGGCAGCATCGCCCAGTTGGACTATTACGCCGGCTCCACGCATTTGGGCACGGTCACCAACTACCCTTACTCGTTTGCGTCGGGCAATATGCCGCCGGGCACCAATGTCATCACCATCCTCCTGATGGACACCAACGGCGAAGTGACAGCAGGCGCGCTGTGGAACGTGGTTTATGACACCACAGTCCCCGCGCCCGTCATCAATAGCATCGGTCTCAACACCAACAACGGAGTGACCCTTTTCTGTTCCGGCGGCGCGGGACTCACTTATTTCATGCAGGCGGCGACGAATCTTTCAGCGTCGCCGATTCCGTGGTTGACGATTTCCACCAATGTCGCCGACGCGAACGGACTCTGGCAGTTCATGGATTCGCTGACCAACGGCGTTTATAGTTTCTGGCAAACCAATCTGGTTTATGCGATTTCATCAACGACCAATACAGACGTGGGAACAATCGTTTATTATTCGACGAATGTGATTGGCACAAATGTGGCGTTGATCACCGGCGACACGCGCTTCTATCGCGCTTCTTCTGCGCCGTAATAAAAAGACGGCGAAAGTCCGGCGGCGGAATAAAGGCTGGTAGGGCGTCACTCCGTGCGCGCCGTCTCCATTCCAATCCATGTCCGGCGGGCAGAGGACTGCCCGCCCTGCCCTCTGGAAATAAAAAACGAGGCCACCTTGCGATGGCCTCGTTGAGATGTTTCTGAAAAAACTTACATGGGGAAGTTGAAGTATTGGGTAGCCACGCTGTTAGTGCTGTTGGACAATGCCGCGTGCAGACCGCTGATGGTGACGGATTGCACGCTGCCATCCGCGAGCAGGATATTGCCAGTTTTCAGGTGCATTTCATTTTGCGTCCAAGACCAATAAGCTGCACCGTTCCAAGCTGCGGGAACGAGTAATTGCGCGCTGGTAGCGGAGGCACCAGCGGCTGTTGCGCCCAACATATAAGTCGCGGGGCCATTGGCGGTCGAGCCCACGTTTCCGATGTTCTCGTCACCGGACAGGATGACCTGCGGATCGGCCTCGGTTGCGTTGGCATTTATAAAATAGCTGGCGTTGCCCGCAACTGTCTGCGCAGCAGTAGGCGGATTTGCATTACCACCTGAAAAGCTAATATTGAAGTTAGTGGGAGTTGTGCTGTGATATGAGTCCGCCGGGCAGTAAGCAATCTTTGGGGTGGACAATTCGTTGGACATGACCATGAAAACCATGTTGGGGTTCAAGCCGGGTGGTGTGGCAGGAGCCGTGGCACTGTTCTGGACATACTCTTTAGCACCGCCGCTGGCAGAGGCGACCGCCATCGGATACTTGTCATTGTTGTCACCTTCCCAGATGCGGAAGGCTAGGCCGACTTGTTTGAGATTGTTGACGCAATTGATTTTTAGGGCTTTGCGCTTGGCGGCAGCGAGTGCCGGAAGCAACATGGCCGCCAAAATGGCGATGATCGCGATCACGACGAGTAGCTCAATCAGCGTGAAGGCGTTTTTCTGTTTCATACTTTTCATAAGTTCACTGTTTTGTTGTTTTTTTGTTCGGGTGACAGGCCGCTGATTTTCCTAAAACCACGCTTACTGTCAACACCAATGTTGAAATTTCTTTAGCAGCATGGATGCCAACCGCCATTTTTGTAAATTCTTCAATAAAAATGGAGCTTCCAAACGGGCCAAAACTGGTGCGGATGAAAATTTCACGCATTTGCGCGTGGGTTTCACGCCATGCAGCTATTTTTAGTTGGGAATCATCCGGTTGACAAAGAACAATGGCGGATGTCCGAAAGCTTCTCCTCTCCGCCAACGAAGTTGGGGGAGAGGGCCGGGGTGAGGTGGCGCTTATTTCAAAACAAATTCTATGCCCCTCTTCCCGTTTAGCGGGGAGAGGGAATTGTCACGCTTGCTCCTGAAAAATTTTCATCTGCATAATTCCACTTTTGAATTTCTTAAAACTTGAAACTTGAAACCTAAAACTTGAAACTGTCCGAATGGCCGAGCCAAAAGAAAATCCGCTCATGGAAAAAATCGTGTCGCTGTGCAAGCGGCGCGGCTTCATTTTTCAATCGTCCGAGATTTACGGCGGTCTCAATGGTTTTTGGGATTACGGCCCGCTCGGCGCGGAACTCAAGCGCAACGTCAAGGAACTCTGGTGGCACGCCATGACCCGCCAGCGCGACGACGTCGCCGGCCTCGAAGCGACCATCATCATGTCACCGCAAATCTGGAAAGCCAGCGGCCATGTGGACACGTTTGCAGATACGATGCGCGCTTGTCCGCTCACAAAAAAACTTGTCCGAGCCGATCAAGTCGAACCTCAAAGTGGAATTGCTTTTACGTTTGAGGGAAGCGTGAGTAAATACAATTTTGATTTGGGAATGACTTTGTGTTCTGCGTTATTAAAACAAGAATCCGAAGACGTTCGTAAATCAACTCTCTTGCAAATTGCGACTCAAATTGTGAGCGCAAAGAAACCGTTGAGCGATGAAGAATCAAAATCTGCTTTAGAAAAAATAAAATCGGAAATAGACGCGATAAAAGGAAATCAAACTGCCTTAATACAACAATCAGCCGTCTTGGAACTTGTTAGTCTTTTGCAAGACGGCAGTTCAAAAGAACCTTTTACGATTCTTGTGCAAAACGGAAAGCCACCGGAAAGCGCAAGAAAAGCGGCTGGAGAATTTTACATTTCGCACGGTATTGTTGAGCCAGTTTTACTTGGTGAGACAAATCAAAAAGTTGAAAACTCAATTGATTTTCATCCCGAAAGCCGAGTGAAACTTGATTCAGCTCGCCCTTTCAACTTGATGTTAAAGACTCACACCGGTCCAATCGAGTCAGACGAGAATATTGCTTATCTCCGCCCCGAAACGGCGCAGGCGATTTTCGCGCAGTTCAAAAATGTTTTGGAAACGTCGCGGCAGAAAGTCCCGTTCGGAATTGCCCAAGTTGGAAAAGCCTTTCGCAACGAAATCACGCCGCGCAATTTCACCTTCCGCTCGCGCGAGTTCGAGCAGATGGAACTGGAATTTTTCATCAAGCCGGATGAAGTCATCGAAGCAATTAAGTTTTCAGTTTCAAGTGTTCAGCCCGAATCTGCGGAACTGAAAACTGAAAACTTGAAACTTGAAACTTCCGCCAACTGGGGTTGGCGGGAATGGCACAAGTATTGGGTCGAGGAACGTGTGCGCTTTTACGAAGGCATCGGGCTGTCGCGCGAGACGCTGGGTTTTCATCATCAAACGCCAGCGGAACTCGCGCATTACGCGCGGGCTTGCACGGATATTTTGTTCAAATTTCCGTTCAGCAAAAAGGACGAGCACGGCAACGTGGCCGGCGACGAACTCGAAGGCATCGCCGCGCGCAGCGATTTTGATTTGTCGCAACACCAAAGATTTTCCGGCAAGCCGATGGGCGTGTTTGACGACGAGTTGCGCGCCGCGTGGACGAAGTTGCCGAAGGAAAAGCAGGACGATCTGTGGAAGCGTTATTACGACAACCGCAAAAATTACCTGACGAAATGCGCCAGGCCGGACGAAACGCCGGAGCAAATCTCCAAGCAGGCGACGGACGACGCGAACGGTCTCGCAAAAGGCCAATACATTCCGCACGTCATCGAGCCGAGCGCGGGCGTTGACCGTTTGATTCTCGCGCTCATCGCCAATGCGTATTCCGAAGTCACCGAAACCGACGACAAAGGAAAATCCGAAACGCGCGTGACGATGAAATTTCATCCGCGCGTCGCGCCGATCAAAGTTGCTGTGCTGCCATTACTGAAAAACAAACCGGAGCTTGTGAAAAAAGCGGAATCCGTGCGCGCGTTGCTGCGCCCATGGATGAATGTGTTTTACGACGAGGCTGGTTCGATTGGCCGACGTTACGCGCGCCAGGACGAAGCCGGCACGCCGTTCTGCGTGACGATTGATTTCGACACGCTCGGCGAAAAACCGGAATTGTTGGACACTGTGACGATTCGCCATCGCGACGATGGCAAGCAGGAACGTTTGAAAATTTCCGAACTTCTGCCATTTTTGCTTTCTAAAATACGCTGATGTCAGATACCAAAAAAATTTCCGCTCCGAAAAAGCCGGCACCGACGCTGTATTTCATCATCGTGGCCAAATTGGTCAAAGGAGTTTTGGCATTGGCGCTGGCGTTCGGCATTTTGAAACTGGCCGACAAAAATTTGCCGGACTTGTTTAATCATTTTCTGGAATGGGTGCATCTTGATCCTGAAAATCGTTTTCTTTCTGAAACCAGCGACAAGCTCGACCAACTCACCGCCGCCAACGTGCGCATCGTCGCGCTCGGCACTTTCATATACAGCGTGTTTTCGCTCGTCGAAGGCATTGGGCTGATTTATCGCGTATCGTGGGCCGGCTGGCTGGCCATCGGCGAATCGGCATTTTTCATTCCCATCGAAATTCACGAACTGGTGCGGCATCCGCATTGGTATGTGGTTGGCGTGCTGGCGTTCAATGTGCTGATTGTTTGGTATTTGTTTGCAAATCGCCACCGGCTGTTCCGGCATCATCACGGTTGAAAATGTCAAAAAATCAATTATTTGCTTGCACCGGGTCAAAAGAAGGTTTAATAAACAGCATCATTTGAATTGGCCTTGCCAATCATTTGCCGATGGAAAAAATTTTAGACTTATGCCACAACCAACGAGGGTAGCTTGAGCCGCCCTTTTTCTCCACGCACTTCTTCGTCCGATTCCTTTGTCCGGGTCAACGGCAAAATCCGCGCCCGCGAAGTCCGGGTCATTGGAGTGGACGGCAGCCAGCTCGGCGTCATCCCGCTCAACGAAGCGCTGAATCTCGCACGGCAACACGCCGTTGACCTGGTCGAAATCGCCGCCACCGCCGTGCCGCCCGTCTGCCGGCTCGTCAATCTCGGAAAATTCCGTTACGAAAAAGCCAAGAAGGAAAAAGAATCCAAAAAGCATCAGCACGCTTCGATTGTCAAAGAAGTTCAATTAAGCCCGCGCATTGATCCGCACGACCTCGGCATCAAGCTGACGCACGCCATTGATTTTCTTTGCGAAGACATGAAAGTCAAAGTCGCGCTGAAATTTCGCGGACGCGAAATGGCGCACACGGAAGTCGGCTTTGACGTCATCAAAAAATTTCTTGCCGAGATTGCGCCTTTTGGCCAGCCGGATTTCCAACCCAAACTCATCGGTCGCGGCATCAACGTCATGATCAGCCCGCTGCCGCGCAATAAACGCGCGAAAAATCCGAACAAAGCTGTTGAAAATCACGCGGCCAATCATCACGAAACAAATTCCGCGCCGTCCAAGACAAAAGTGCCTGTTGCAGCCGAACCGCAATCCAACGGACTCAACGACGCCTTCTCAAAACTCGAAGTGAAGTAGTTGTAGGAGACGACGTAAGGAGTCTCTATTTTTGATTTGAGTCTCGTTACCTCGACTCCTACGCAGATATTTTCCATCCGCTCACCAATTCGGGAAATGGACAATTTTCGCAAATCGCATTTGAATGTTCGCAAAAATCGCGAACGATTTGCATCAAACCCTGCTGCGCGGCTGCGGTCTTGAAATTTTTTGCATTTAAAACTCCCAACAAACGTTGCCGCGCCAGTTTCAAAACCGAATTGTCTTCCGCCGCTGGCCACGAAAAATATCTTCGCTCAATTTCATTTTGAATTTTTTCATTGCCGCCTTCCTTCGCGCGAATCCAAAGCCAGGGCAAAATCACATTCACGGCCAAATCAGTGACGCGCGCATCGCCGAGCAACGGCTGCGGCTTTTTCAGTCGCGCGGATTTGAACGTCCAATGCCACGACCAGAATTCGTCGCGTTCAACTTGAAGAATTTCTTTCAATGATTTGTAGCAGCCGACGTGAGTCGGCTCAAAATTTGAAATTAGAGCGGACTTACGTCCGCTGCTACGATGAGTTGGAAAATCCATCGCGCTCCATTTTTCAATTTTTGAAATGAAATTTTTGTCCGCAAGCCAATGCGACGCCAGCGCCATTCGCCGTTGTGGATGATTTGCCGGACGCAAACCGTGAAATTTCCAAACTGCACGCGGCAAAATGCAATTTTCAAATTCGTCGCGCTCGCGCCACCAGAAATCCCAGGCATGGCGCAGATAAGTGTCCGAACTTTTTTGAGCGCGCGTCAATTGATCCGGCAGCAATCCGCTGATGCCAAGCAGTCGCGCCTGAAATTCAAAGGCGAATTTTGAGCCGGGCGACCAGCGTGATTTCGTTTCGGCGAGGTTTTGCATCGGCCAGACGTTGTGTTTGTAGCCGAGCGCGCGAAACAAATTTTCCCAAAACGTTTGCTCCCAGCCGACATTTTTGGCGCGGGCGCGAAAATACGACGCTTTGTTTTCAAATCGAACGCTCGCGGCTTGCTGCAACAGTTCCGTTAATTTTGTTTCGTCCAATTCACGCAACGGCGCGCAGCATTTACCGCGAAGATTTTCCGGCAGCGATTCGTTTTCAAGCGACAAACTTAATTCCGCGAGCGGCGCGTCGAGAGCATTCTTCAAGGACAAAGCTGTGGGCGCATTTTCAACCGGTTTGGCTTCTTCCCAAATGACGTGGAGCAGGACGTTTTTGAAGCTTGGATTTTTATCATGACTGTGCGCGCGCCAGCCATTTGCGTGCAAATCAATTTCGACGTCGCCGGAACGCGGAGCATCGTCGCCGATTTGCAAAACGGCGTTGCGAAAATCAGGCCCGCCTTCCACGCTTAGAAATCCCGGATGAAAAATGCGAACCGTTTTTCCATCGGCGGTTTTTAATTCATTGCGACACAACCGTTGGTGCTGCCAGATGGATTGAAGCAGCCGTTCGTTTGGAAAATGTTCATCGCGCAGAAAATTTTGTTCGCGCGCTTTTTCGCGCCATCGGCTGTAAAAATTTTCTGAAAACGGATTCACTTGAAATTGCTTTTGCTCGGATAGTCGGGCAAAGTCAAGTTCTGCGTGAAATTTTGAGCGCATTGTATGGCGGATTTGCCTGTTTATAAAAACACATCGTTGTTGCGCGGCGTAAATGCTGCTCGCCGCGACACGGATTTTTCGGCTAAACTGCCGGAAGTCCCGGCGGTCGAAAATGCCATGATTGATGTGTCCAATTTGACGAAACGTTACGCAGGCCGGGCGGCTGTGCGCAATATTTCGTTCAGCGTCGCGCGGGGTGAAATCGTCGGCCTGCTCGGCCCCAATGGTGCGGGCAAAAGCACGACGATGCGGATTTTATCGGGCTTCATGCCGGCGACGAGCGGCTCGGTGCGCGTGGCGGGTTATGACGTTTTTCATCAATCGGACGACGTGCGCCGGCGCATCGGCTATATGCCGGAAAATAATCCGCTCTATTTGGAAATGCGCGTGCGTGAATATTTGAAATTTCGCGCGCGGCTCAAAGGACTTGGCTGGCGAAAATCTCGCGAGCGCGTGGACACGGTGATGGAGCAATGCGGTCTGGCGGACGTCGGCCGACGCATCATCGGACAACTTTCAAAAGGCTATCGCCAGCGCGTCGGTCTGGCGGACGCACTTGTGCATGAACCCGAATTGATCATTTTGGACGAACCGACCATCGGACTCGACCCGCATCAAATCCGTTCGGTGCGGCAATTGATCAAAAGTCTCGGCGGCAGGCATACGGTTTTGATTTCGACGCACATTTTGCCGGAAGCGGAAATGATGTGCAGCCGGATGCTGATTATGTATGACGGAAAAATTCTCGCCGCCGACACGCCGGAAAATTTGCAGCGGCTCACGTCGGGCAACGGCCAAATCGTGGCGGAAATTGCCGCGCCGGTGATGTCGCTGCGGAATTGTTTTTCGCAAATGGAAGAGATTGCGCACTTCGACATTTCCGCCGGCGACCAGGAATTTCATCGTTGCACGTTGACGCCGCAAAATGAAATGGATTTGCGATCGGCGATTTTTGCTCTGGCGCGCGAACGCGGCTGGACAATCCGGGAACTGACGCGCAACCGCCATTCGCTCGAAGACATTTACGTGCAGATCACGCAGCCGCACGAGGAGGACGAAAACTGATGAGAATTTTCCTGACGCTCTTCCGGCGCGAATTGTCCGCGTTTTTCTTTTCGGTCGCTGGCTATGTCATCATCGCGGCGGTGACGTTTCTTATCGGCTTGAGTTTCGTCAGTTTAATCGCGTTGCTCGGCGGCGAGCCGTCGCCAAAGCCGGTGACGGAATTATTTTACCAAACGTTTTATTTCTGGCTGATTGTTTTGCTGGCGACGCCGGTGATCACCATGCGGCTGTTTGCTCTGGAAAAATCGTCCGGCACGTTCGAGACGTTGATGACGACGCCGGTGGGCGATTTGCAGGTCGTGGCGGCAAAATTTTCAGCCGCGCTGTTTTTTTACATGGTCATGTGGCTGCCGATGCTGGTGTGCCTGTTCATTCTCCGGCATTTTACGAGTCAGCGCGCATTGGACGCAGGCATGGTCGGCGGAATGTTTGCGGGAATTTTTCTCGTCGGATGTCTGTTTCTGGCGCTGGGTTGTTTCGCCTCGGCGTTGACGCGCAGCCAAATGACAGCGGCTATGATCGCGCTGGTTTTGGGCGTAAGCCTGTTTTCGCTCGGTTTTTTGGCAAAGGCAATTCCCGTCGCGGCGCAATGGCAGTCGCAGGTGATTTCCTATTTCAACCTGTTCGAGCAAATGGACAATTTTGCGCGCGGCGTTGTTGAATTGCGCGCGGTGATTTTTTACTTGAGCGCGGCGTTTCTGTTTTTGTTCCTGACGTTGCGCGTCGTGGAAAGCAGGCGCTGGAAATAAAATGGCAACTCATCCCAAACCTCAATCCAGTTTCTCACCGGGCCGCAAATGGAAAATCGGCTTCGACTTGTTCGCGCGAACCGTTTTGGTTCTCGCGGTGGTCGTCATGGCCAATTACATCAGCGCGCAATTTCCTCATCGCTTTTATTTCAGTTCGCAAACACGCGTCAAGTTGTCGTCGCGCACGGTCAGCGTGCTGCAAGCGTTGACCAATCGCGTGACGGTGACGTTGTATTACGACCGCAAAGACGATTTTTATCCCGACATCGTTGCGTTGCTGAACGAGTATCGCGCGGTGAATCCGAAAATTTCTTTTACCACGGTGGATTACGTTCGCGATGCCGGTGAAGCGGAAAAATTGAAGGAACATTACGGTCTTGCTTCGTCCACGGACAAAAATCTGGTGATTTTTGATTCCAATGACCATGTCAAAATGGCCAGCGGCGACGCGCTCATCAAATATGCGGCGACGGGAATGTCGAAGGATAAAAAATTGGAAATCGGCCCGGTGGCGTTCAACGCCGAACAAATGTTCACTTCCATTTTGCTTGCCCTTCAAGACGCCAAACCGTTCACGGCGTATTTTTTACAAGGACATTATGAACCATCCCTAACGGATTCCGGACAGTCGGGCTATTTGAAGTTCGCCTCTATTCTTCAGGGAAATTATATTGATGTTCAGCCGATAAGTTTGCTCGGTGACAGCAAAGTTCCGCCAGATTGTGACCTGCTTATCATCGCTGGCCCGCGTGGAAAATTTTCCCCTCTCGAACTTCAAAAAATCAGCGACTACATTTCACAAGGCGGGCGATTATTTGTATTGCTGGATTCTTCTTCGGTTGAGCATCCCACTGGCTTGGAAGATATTTTGTTGCATTGGGGCGTGAGCGTTGCCGCCGATTATGTGCGCGATATTAAAAATACGACGTCTTCTTCCGGTGCGGATGTTGTTGTTCAGCAGTTTAGCCAGCATCCAATTGTCAATCCACTGATGCGATCTGAATTGCAAATGCTTTATCCGCGCCCGGTCAGCGCCGTAAATTCGAAAAATCCATCGCCCGATGCGCCAGAGGTCACAGAACTCACATTTTCCGGAGATGCTTCGACGCTCGTGGGTGATTCCACAGCGGCACCGCGAAGTTATCCGCTTATGGTTGCTGTCGAACAAAAGAATGTTGTTGGCGTTGCTAATTCCCGTGGCACGATGCGCATGGTCGTGGCTGGCGATTCGATTTTTTTGAATAATCAAGTCATTGAGGGCGGCACCGGCGGAGCGAACCGCGATTTTTTGGGTAACGCAGTCAATTGGTTGCTGGACCGGCCAACATTGCTTCAAGGCATTGGACCGCAGCCCGTCACTGAATTTCGGTTAACGCTCACTGCAACACAGCAGCGGGAAGTAAATTGGCTATTGTTGGCCGCGCTGCCCGGCGCGGTTTTGCTGTTTGGCGGATTGGTCTGGCTCGTGCGAAGAAAATAATGAATTCAAAAACAACAGGCATCTGGTTTGTGGTCGCTGCGGCGCTTGGCATTTTTATTTTTGCCTTTGAGCATTACTTTCATTTTGCCGCGTCGGCGCAAGCCGGCATTTTGCCGCGTCTGCAACCTGATGCCGTGACGGGCGTTCAAGTGATTCCATCCGGCGCGCCGGAAATTTGCGTCGCGCGCACGAACGGGAATTGGTTTTTAAGCAAACCGCTTTTTTATCCGGGGCAATCCGCCGCCATCGAAGCATTGCTTGATGCGCTGCAAAAACTTGTTCCAGCGCCAAGAATCAGCGCCGCCGAAATGCGCGAAAATAAAAATGCTGACGCTGAATTCGGCTTTCTCAATCCGCAAATCCGTTTGAACATCGAAGCAGGCGAACAGCGCTGGCAATTAGACGTTGGCAACAAAACCGCGCCGGGCAACCAGGTCTATCTGCGCGTCGTCGGCGTGGACGGCGCTTTCGTGGCCGACGCCGGCTGGCTCAATCTCGTTCCGCGTTCGGCCAACGACTGGCGCGACACATCGCTCGTGGACGCGCGCCAAAATAATTTCGATTACATCATGCTGACCAATGGTGTGAAAGGGCTGGCCATTGAATTGCGACGCGACGCGACGAATCATCTTTGGCGGATGCTTCAACCGTTGCAGGCGCGCGCTGACACCGAACATATCAACGACGCGCTGCAACAATTGCAAATGGCGAGGGTGACGCAATTTGTGACCGACGATTCCAAAGCTGATTTAGTCACATATGGTTTGAATCCCGCCGAATTGGATTTGTGGCTTGGCAACATGACAAATCGGATCGTGGGATTGAAAGTTGGCCAAAGCGTGGCAAACGACGCGACGCAGGTTTATGCCAAGCGCGAAGGCTGGAACGCCATTTTCAAAACAGCCAAAGAGCCGCTCGCGACGTGGTCGGAAACCGTCAATAAATTTCGCGATTCACGATTGCTGGAATTGACCGCACCTGTTGCCGAAATCCAGATGCGACGCGGTGGCAGCAATAATTTCATTTTGCGGCGGCAAGGTTCCAACGACTGGTCGATCGTTGGTGAAAAATTTCCAGCCGATGCCGAAAGCGTCCAAACATTCATCAAAGAACTGGCTGATCTGCGCGTCGCAGAATTTGTAAAAGACGTCGTCACGCCGGCGAATTGGCCGGATTATGGACTAGATGCGCCGCAGGAAGAAATCACATTGCGTTCAATCGCGGGTGATACCAATGCGCCGCTGGTCCAATTGAATTTTGGCACGAACCAGAACAATGACGTTTTTGTGCGGCGCAGCGACGAGGATTTTATTTACGCCGTTACTTGGCAGGACTTTCATCATTTGCCGGAAAGCGCGTGGCAATTGCGCGACCGCCATATTTGGAATTTCAATCCCGACGACATCGTGCAAATTACGATTCGTCAAAACGGCAAGACACGCCAACTTATTCATGGCGGCGGGGATAAATGGTCGCTTGCGTCCGGCTCGCAAGGCATTGTCGTTGGCGGCAGCATTGAGCAAGCGGTTCAGCGATTGAGCCAATTGACCTCCGTGGGTTGGCTCGGATGCAATCTGCCGGATTCGGAAAATTTGGGATTCAAGCCGGACAATTTGCAAATCACAACTGAACTTAAAGATGGCAAAAAATTAACCGTGGATTTTGGCGCGCCCACGGTTAATTTCGGCATTAATGACAGCGGCGTGCTTGCCGCCGTCACGCTTGAGGGCGACCGTTGGACGTTTGAATTTCCGCCGGTGGCTTATCAGTTCGTCTTGAGTTATCTCACCATTCCGGCGAATGTGCCATGATATGGGTTTCTGGCGAAAATGTCGTTTTTGCGCCCGCTGGCTGCGCCGGACGGTGCTTGTCATCGTTGTGGCGCTGATCGGCGTTTTTATCTGGTGCAATCAAATCGGCCTGCCGAATTTTTTGAAACAGCCGTTGGTCGAAAAACTTCGCGACCGCGGAATCGAGTTGGAATTTTCCCGGCTGCGCTTGCACCTGGTTCGCGGATTGGTCGCGGAAAATGTCCTCGTCAGCGACCTGAAAATTTCCGGCAGTCCGTCGCTCTCATTTGCGGAAGTTCAATTGCAACCCGATTTTTACGCGTTGCTCCGCGCGCAATTGCAGATTGACGGGCTTGTTTTGCGCCGTGGCAAATTAAATTTGCCGCTTTCGCCTGAAAACACATTGTCGCTCGAAAACATCCAAAGCGAATTGCATTTTAGCACGAAAGACACGGTGTCGCTCGATAATTTCAAGGCCGATTTTCAAGGCGCGAAAATCGCGCTGTCGGGCGACATTGCCCACGCGCCGGAAATCCGAAGCTGGGAAATTTTTCACGGCCAAAAAGTCAGCGGGCATGGCGAATGGCGGGAGCGGCTGTTGGAATTTTCCGCCGCGCTTGCCAAAGCCAGTTCCACCAACGCGCCGCAATTGACGCTCGCGGTCAGCGGCGATGCCCGCGACCCGCGCTCTTTTATCGTCAAGCTCGCCATCCTGTGGGGCAAAACCCATTTGCAATTGGACGGCGGCAAAAATGATATGGCTCAAAATTATTCATGGCGCGCGCGCGGTGCCATCGAGCCGGAAATTCTCCGCCCGTTTTTGACCGCCACCAACGCCGTCCGCGCGTTGAACCATTTCACATTCGGCGCGCCGGTGGTTTTGGACGCGAATATCTCCGGAGATTTAATTGAGCCTGACAGTCTCAACGCCAATGGCCGGATAGCGTTGACCAACTTGGCCGTTCGCGGTGAAGCCGCGGACAACGCCGTGAGCGATTTTTCTTACACCAACCGCGTTTTGGAATTGTTCAAGCCGCATCTGGCGCGCGGTTCAGAAACGATGGACGCCGATCAAGTCACTTTGGATTTCAATGCCAAACTGATCCGGTTCAAAAATGGTTTCAGCACCGCTGATCCGCAATCCGTGGCGCGCGCCATCGGGCCGAAGACTGCAAAATTGATGGAGCCGTATCATTTTTTGCGACCGCCGGGCGCGCGGGTGGAAGGTTGCGTGCCGTTGCATGACATCAACGGCGTTCGCGATGTGGATGATGCGGACATCAGTTTTGAAATCGTCGAGGGAAAACCATTTTCGTGTCTCAAGCTCAACGCGCAGAACGTCACCGGCACGATCCATTGGCTCGGCGAGACGTTGATTTTGACGAACATCGCGGCGCAATGTTACGGCGGCAGCGGACACGGCTCGGCATTTTTTGATTTCAGCATTCCCGGCGAAGGCGGAGAGTTTCAATTCAACGCCGCCGTCTCGAACATCAATCTTCACGCGCTCGCCATGGATTTGAGTTCGTCCAAGAATCATCTCGAAGGCCGTTTGTCGGGAGAAATAACGATGACCCACGACACGACGCATGACTGGCAAATGATGAACGGCTTTGGCCACGCGAAACTGCGCGACGGATTGCTTTGGGACATTCCGGTCATCGGCATTCTTTCGCCAATCTTGAACATGGTCGCGCCCGGCATGGGCAACAGCCAGGCCACCGACGCCGGCGGAAAATTCACCATTGCCAACGGCGTGATTCATTCCGATTCGCTTGAAATTGACACCACCGGAGCGCGCCTGCAATACGACGGCACTGTGGATTTGAAACAAAACGTTCACGCGCACGTCACGGCGCAATTGTTGCGCAACACACCGGTGATTGGGCAAATCATCAGCACGATTTTTTGGCCGGTCGGAAAATTGTTTGAATACAAAGTCACCGGCACGCTGAAAAATCCAAAGACCGAGCCGGTCTATGTGCCGAGATTTTTACTGATGCCGCTGCATCCGATCCGCAGCATCGAAGAATTGCTTCCGGCCAATGAATTTTTCTCGAACACGAACAGCGCGGCGTCGAATTGAAAAACAAGCATTCATTCAACATGAAAGCAACCGGAAATTCCGAAACTCGTCGCCGACGAAAAAATCGGCCACTCCCTCGTCGTCGTCGCGTTGTATTATTTTGATTTGTGGCAAAGGGAAATTAAGAAAATTAGTGGGTAGTTGAATTAAATTCTGGACAAACAAAGTCACAACAACAAATGTAAATTATGTCGCTGAATTCTATTGAGGATTACGAACGCCTTGGCGAACACCTTTCTAAAATTGATGCGCCTCTGGCGAGCTTTGCCGCAACTCATGGCTACACAGTTTATCCCAAATTATCTGGTGGTCGCTATCCCAACAGGCGCATTACGCAGGAAGGTTCGGTGTTTCGTAGCATTCACATTTCAATGGAGCTTGCACCGAATGGCGAGCGTTTCGACGAGTTCTTTCCAGAAATTCCATATAATTGTTTGGCTGGCGCATGGATTGATGACCATAAAAAACGAGAACGTTGGAGCGGGCCATCTATTTGTATCAAAAGAATTCCATTCTCAGTGTTAGTGCAGACTTTGAATTTACACCTTGATCACTGTCACAACTATTTATCCCACGTTACAGAAAATTATATCCGAGCGTGCAATTGTATTAGCCCACACGGTTCTGTTCACCTGACTTTAGCACCGTAGGTGCGACATCTTTGTAGTTTCCGTTTCCAATCACGAACAAGCTCCGTAGGAGCGGCATATTCTGATGTCGCTCCTGACGGAGCTAAAAATTATTTGTGGAAATTTTCTACAAATATGTCGCGCCTACGGCGCTAATTGCGACACCGACAAATTCACCCCAAATTCACCGGATCAATGTCCACGGCCAGCGTGACGTCTTCGGGCAGCACCAGCGATTGGATGATGCGCGCCAGTTCTCGGCTCAACGCGCTCATCGCCCGCGTCCGCAGCATGATCTGGTGGCGATAAAAAGTTTCCGCGCGTGCAAGTGGCGCGGCAGCGGGGCCGGCGATGATTAAATCGGAAAACAAATTTTGGCTGCGCTTTGCTTGGGGAGCGCGTGCGTCCCGCACGCGCTGTTTGGCGTCCTCGCCAAACAGTTCCGTTGCGGTTGACGAGACGTCAACCGCTGCGCCCGGGACGGGCGCGCTCCCTAAATTTTTCTCCAGTTCACGTTTCAAATGGTCGGCGGAGAATTTTACTTTTTCCTCGTTGCGGCCTTTCAGTGTGAGCAGCGCGACGCGGCTGACGGGCGGATATTTCAGTTGTTCGCGGAATTCGATTTCCTGTTCGTAAAAACCGTTGAAGTCGTGACGTCGCGCGTATTGGATCGCCGGATGAAACGGCGCGAACGCCTGCACAAACACCTCGCCCTCCACGTCGCCGCGCCCGGCGCGCCCGGCGACTTGCGTGAGCAACTGGAAGGTGCGCTCGCCCGCGCGTAAATCCGGCTGATGCAGCGCAAGGTCGGCGTAAATGATGCCGACGAGCGTGACATTCGGAAAGTGCAGTCCTTTCGCGATCATCTGCGTGCCGACGAGGATGTCGGTCCTGCCCGCGCGAAAATCGCCGAGCACTTTGCGGTAATCGTCCTTGCGCTTCATCGTGTCGGCGTCCATGCGTTTGATGCGCGCCTTCGGAAAAAGTTTGGCGAGCGTCTCTTCGACCTTTTGCGTGCCGGTGCCGGAAAAACGGATCGCGGGATTTCTACATTTCTCGTTTGGGCAAACCAACGGAACTTTTTCGACGTGGCCGCAGATGTGGCAGGCGAGCTTTTGTTCCTGCCGGTGAAACGTGAGCGCGAGGCTGCAATTCGGGCAATTGCAAACATAACCGCACTTCGGGCATTGCAACGAAGTCGAGTAACCGCGCCGGTTCAAAAATAAAATTGTCTGCTCACCTTTGTCCAGCCGTTGGTTAATCGCTTCCTTCAGTTGCGGGGAAAAAAGCGGCGTGCCCTTTTCTTTTGTCGCGGCCTGCCTCATGTCCACGACGCGGACGCGCGGCATTTTTTGATTGTCCACGCGCTCCGGCAATTCGAGCAGCGTGAATTTGCCGCGTTTGCAATTGTAAAAACTTTCGAGCGACGGCGTGGCAGAGCCGAGCACCACGACGGCATTTTCCATCTGGCCGCGCATGATGGCCACGTCGCGCGCGTGATAGCGCGGCGCTTCCTCCTGCTTGTAACTCGTCTCGTGCTCCTCGTCCACGATGATGAGACCGAGCGGCTCGACCGGCGCAAAAATCGCCGAACGCGCGCCGATGAGGATGCGCGCCCGGCCCTGCCGGATTTTGTGCCACTCGTCGTGACGCTCGCCCGCGCTCAAATGCGAATGCAAAACCGCGACGAGCGTCTGCAATTTTCCCGAACTGAATCGCGCCTTGAACCGTTCGACTGTCTGCGGCGTCAAAGAAATTTCCGGCACGAGGACAATTGCACCTTTGCCTTGTTCCAGCGCATGCGCGAGCGCTTGCAAATAAATTTCAGTTTTCCCCGAACCTGTCACGCCATGAAGCAGAAAAGTGTGCGAAGAATTTTCAGCGTCCATCGCTTTTGTGATTTCACCCAATGCTTTCGCTTGCGCGGAATTCAACACGATATTTTGCGTCGGCAAAATCGTTTCGCGCGCATAAGGATCGCGCTCGGAGATTTCAGAAGTGACTTCGATGAGTCCGCGATCTTCCAATTTGCGAACGGTTGCGGCGGTCGTTTCGGCAAGCTCAAGCAATTCCGCCAGCAAAATTTCGCGCCGCTCTTCGATGATGTTCCAAACTTCCTGCTGCCGTTTCGCCAGTTTCGGAAATTCACCGCTCAACGGCAGCGCGCGGACGAACAATTGTTTTTTCCAGCCTTCTTTTTCTTTGCGGATCGCTTCGGGCAAGACACTTTTCAGCGCTGTCTCGGGCGCGCAGCAATAATATTCACCAATCCAGCGCGCGAGCTTCAAAACTTTCGGAGTCACCAAGCTTTGCGCGCCGATGATTTTGAGAATCGGTTTTAATTTTGCAAGAGATGATTCTTCAGCCAGCGCCGTGACGGTGCCGAAAATTTTCCGCGCGCCAGATGAACCAAAAGGCACTTGCACGCGCGTTCCGACTTCGATTTGTCCGGCAAGCTCCGGCGGAATTGAATAATCAAATTCCTTGCGCAATGCGATTTCGAGGCTGACGCGGGCAATCATTTTAATCCTGCGAAATCGCGAGCAATTCCGCTTCCAGTTCTTTCCGCAATTCTTCGCGTTTTGCATCGCTGATTTCGCGCGGCACATTGATGACGCGGCCCGTGAAAACATCGCAGCGCGAAAATGGCAGCGGGATTTGAAATTTGTCCCAGCTCTTCAATTGAATTTTCCATCGCAATTGATAGGACGCTGGCACAATCGGTAAACCGCTCACTTGCGCCAGCGCCATCGCGCCGTCCTGCACCACATAACGCGGTCCGCGCGGTCCGTCGGGCGTGATGGCCAAATCATATCCGCGTTCCGCCCACGTCGTCAGTTCGAGCAACGCCTGCGGCCCGCGTCGCGACGACGAACCGCGCACAGGTTGCACGCCGAAACGTTCGAGAATTGCCGCTAGAAATGCGCCGTCTTTGCTCGCACTCACGAGCGCCGCGAGTCCGGTAGCCTGATGATGCCGAAGCCCGAAGTTGAAATATAATTTCATCGAGAGCGCCAGCCGATTGTGCCATGTGCAATAAATGACTTGCCGCACGTCCTTGCGTGTCATGAATCTGTGCGGATCATGAAAGCGATAGCGCAATGTGGCCGAAACCAGGCTGAACACCGCCCAAAGAATCCACGCGCCGAGCCGTTGATGCCATTTCGGCGGATGCGGCACGACCACGCCGCTTCTTCGTCTGAATTCGGTGTTGCCGATGGGGTTTTCTGGCTTGGGCGTCACAACAGGCATCATGCTCCTTTTTTCAAACACGCGCGCACCAAATCTTCGACCGTCGCCTTTGCGCCGAGAGAATTTTGCGCGGCGCGAACAGTGTCGTGCGCATCAATCTGTTTGAAGCCGAGCGCCATGAGCGCGAGCACGGCGTCGTTGATTTTCTGGTCGTCGGGTGAAAGCGAATGTTTTGCGCTCGCGGCCTCCCATGCGCCCGCCGCGCCGATCTTGTCGCGCAATTCAACAACGATGCGTTCGGCAGTTTTTTTACCGACGCCGGAAATTTGTGAAAGCGATTTAACGTCGCTGCTGGCGACTGCGCCGCGAAAGGCCGTCGCGTTCATGCCGCTCAAAATATTCAGAGCGGTTTTCGGGCCGATGCCGCTGACGCTGTTGATGAGCAGCCGGAACAAATCGCGTTCCGCCGCGCTCGCAAAGCCGTAAAGAATATGCGCATCTTCACGCACGATAAGTTGCGTGAGCAATTTCACTTCATTTCCCGGTTGCGGCAATTTGTCGAACGACGACAGCGGAATCAGGACTTCGTAGCCGACGCCGTTCACGTCCACGACGACTTGTGTGGGAAGCGCTTCGACGAGTTTGCCGTGGAGAAATGTAATCATTGCCCGTGCTTGATGCTTATGATTTTCGCGTCTTGTTTGGAAATCTTGATTTCGGCAACTCCGCCTAAATGTCCCTTTGGTAAAGTTCCTTCCACATGCCAAATTCCTTCGTTCAATGTGGCTTTATACGGTTTTTCATTTTTAATTTTCCCCTCTCCATAAATCGGCGACCACACAGCGACAGCAATTGCGACGGCGGTCTTTTCATCCGGCACAAATCCATCTTTCGGCTTGAAATCTTCACCAAGCAAAACTCCAGATGAGAGAACTGAAGCCAAAATTAAAAGAACTCGAATTTTCATAATTTCAAATCTTCTTGGGAACACTCAAACTGTAATGTCCATTTTGTTGAACATGAGCCAAAGCGAGCGCGAGCGCGTCGGCGGCATCGGGCGCGGGCGGCTTGGGCAAATTCAAAAGCCGCTGAACCATTTTTGCGACGGCAGATTTTTGCGCCGCGCCGTAGCCGACAATCGCCTGTTTCACTTTGCGCGTCGCGATTTCAAAAATTTCAATTCCATTTTCAGCGACGACCGCCATCGCCGCGCCACGCGCTTCGCCCATGATCAAAGCCGTTTGCAAATTTTGCGCGTAAAACAATCCTTCAACGACGCAAACAGTCGGATGATATTTTTTAATTTCTTCGCGCAATGTTTGTGAAATTTTCGCAAGACAACGCGAGCGTTCCCAGTTTTTTGGGCAGGAAATGGTCCCTTGCGCCAACGTTTTTGGATGCGGATTTGAGATTTGAATGATTCCGAAGCCGGTTCCGCGCAGCGATGGATCAATGCCAAGGATGATTTGAGCGACGGCTGACGCGCGATGGGTGACAAGTGGAAATACGGCGCGCGGCGATTTGCCGCCGATGCGTTCTTTCATCTGTTCAAACTGGCGCAGCGAGATTCCCACGTGGAAATTTTGCCAGCGGCGATGAAATTACGAAAGAAAAATGCGGCGCGTCATTGGCCGTTTTTGTCTTTGTCGCGATTTCTATCCTGACGGTCGGACGGTGTTGACTGCTGTGACGGCTGCGATTGTTGCGGTTGCGGTTCGCGTGGTTGGACCGACGACGGCGGATTATGCGGCTGCGGAGTTGGTTGCGCATTGTAATTGCGTTGTGAAGGCTGAACGCGATTTTCATTTGCAGGTGGAGAAAATTGCCTTTCGGGCTGCTGCATTCGCGGAGACGTCGTCCGTTGTTCTTCATTCGGGTTGTTTGGCAAACGATTTTGCGGCACGGTCCGGTTTTCCATTTGCGACTGATTTTCCATTCGCGGTTGTGGCGTTTCGGGCAATCGCGGGGACGTGCTTCCGAAATTGTTCGGCTGATTACGACGAAGAGAATTCCCATTGTCGTTTGCCGCCGGTTGCGAAATTCCGGCTGGTTGTGAAACATTTCTATTTTGCGTCGTCGTTTGATTTCGTCGCGGCGAATTGCTTTGATTTGGCGGGGGAATTTGCATCGGCGCGCCAGTCGTGGGCGAAGGGATTGTATGCGGCCGATTGTCGTTTGCAGTTGGCGACGCATTGTGATCGAAATGCGGACGGTTGACGACCAAAGCGCCGCTTCGATCCATTTGTTCACCGCGCCCGACGGGAGTCGTCGTTTCCCGAATTCTTGCCGGATGGATCGGCGTGTGCGTGACGGCGGCGATGTGTTCCGGCGGGATGCCGTGGTTGATGACAGTTGTGTTGTTGCCGCCGAAGTTATTGATGACTGTTGTCTGGTTGAAAATCTGCGTCACTTGCGTTGATGCGACGCGATGACGCCACGGATGCGGGTCATAGAAATTTCTCGTTGATACAAATACGAATGTATTCGCGCTGAAGCCGAAATCGAAGCCGACGCTGACCACCGCGCCGTTGAAAAACAATCCAACACCTTCGCGATATTCGCAACGCGGCGGCAACGGCGCCCAACCGCAATAATCATCCGAGTAGCGCCAGCAAACCCAGGACGGCGCCCAGACCGTGTCGGGATACCAGCACCAGCCGAAACGCTCATTGCGAAACCAGCGGCCATAATGGAACGGCGCCCAGCCCCATGAATAATCTGAATACCAATACCAGCCGTCGTCGGTATAAACCCAATGTCCATGGTCGGAATACGGTTGCCAGCTTGAATCATAAACCACGACTGATGGACGCCAGCAACGACCATAACCTTCGATCACAACCCACGAGCCATACGGCGCGAGCGAATCATAAAAATAATTTTCAGTGACCACCGTTGTCGCTGGCGGCGGCGCGGGCGCAGCTTGCGGCGGCGGAGGGGAAACAGCCAAACCCAGTTGCTGGTCGCGTTGCTGCATTGCCATCACGATTGAATCCGGCAAGCCGATGTCTTTCAGGTAAATGATCTGGTTCGCCGTGAGGCTGAATCTGTATTGCGAATTGTTGATGTAATTCTTAATGACATCTTCGCTCACCTCGGCCTGCGACAGACGGATAATTTCCGCGAGCGAACTGTTCGCCTCGATGTCCGGCGGCAATACGTCAGCCGGTTGTGCGGAATCCGTTTGAGACGGTTGTTGTGCATTGGCAGACTGCCGCGAAATTCCACCTGCCAAAATTAAGCCCATAATCATCGTTCCTGTCGCCAAGCCGCCAAAAAATTTAGTTTTCATAATCAGTCGCTTTCTAATTTAACATCACTTTGACCCTTTTGTTCCGAAAAAGTTCATGCCAGTTAGATGACCCAAACCCACGAAAAGTTGCGTAAATTTTGGCTATTGCTAATCTGATGTGGCAATTGTGGGTTGCCCCCGTAGCTCAAATGGATAGAGCAGCGGTTTCCTAAATTTAGTCAACCGCTTTTTTGAAGTTTTTTCTGTCATTAACTTTGATATATTTGCATTGATTTCATTAACAATTTTTCGCTTTTGCGACTTGGCAATTTCAACGCACCTTTTATTCTGATTTACCATTTTTTACCCTAAAAAACCAAAACGGTATCAAATGTGGTATCAGATTTAACGACTGAATTTTGGCGGTGGTGCTCCCGCCCCGAATTGAACGGGGATCAGCCATTTAGGAAACGGCAGCTCTATCCAATTGAGCTACGGGAGCGCAGTTTTGAACAACATACTCATTCCAAATTTTTTGCCAAGACGCATCGTAGCAACGGCAATCTCTGAAATGCCGCGAACGCTGCGCTCGTCGCGAAACCACGAATCTTGCTCCTTCGTGGATTTGTTTGCTACGCTACCCACATCCATGCATTCGTTCAAAGGCTGGTTCGGCAAATGAAGCAGTTCACATCAGTCGGCACGGACGCACATTCAAATATGTTGAAACAGAACAGCTAGCGCCACCTATAACGATTCGACACCTCTGGCTAAAGCGGGATTAAGCGTCCAAAAAATAAGATGTTTATCGTTTTGGAACGGCGTAGAATCCCAACGCATGGGCGAGATAAACCGGCGAGGAACGTGCTGACTTGCGCTTGGCAGAATGGTTCAGTGGCAGGCCGCTTGCACCAGGTGAAGATGATGTGCTGGAAGATGTGGTAAAATCTGGCGGCACTCCCAACATTCAATTCGTCGGATGGCAGACACCCGACGAATTTCAAAAGCGATTACTGGAAGTGTTGACAAAGGAATTGAATCTGAAAGCAGCCAACGATGCTGAAGGCTTTGACCTGAAGCTCGGCGCAAAACTTTCAAATGAGTATCTTTATTTCAATCTGGGTGCAGCCACACAAGCGGAGGCATGGCAAATTTTAAGTCCCATCAGGGCGTCGCCCCAAGGGGTAGCGCAAGTGAATCGTTTGATTCATAAAACTTTCAAGAAAGGCACGATTGAGTTCGCGCGCTGGCCCGGCTGGAAACGGAAGATTCCAGAACCGATGGGCTTGGAGGAAATCGTCTATGGCGACAAACTCATCTGTTTGAAAAATCACGAACGAAATGCTTGGGATACAAATGCAGGGGAAAACATCGAAGGGTATCTTGCCAACGGCGAAATTGGCATTGCTGTTGGTCAATTCAAAACCGCGAAGATGACCAAAGCGCCGTGGGCGCTAAAAGTCGAATTCGCATCACCCATAAATCATAATTCCAACGGATACTGTTTTGTCTGGCGGTTGACTTTTTAATTTTTTGAACGATTGGTTTTTCGTTAGCCACAACCAAAAGGAATAACTTTATGGCACATGACGATGAAGACCGTGGCGGTAGTTCGCCAGATCGTTCTCCGAACGATGACCGGAGCGACGCAATGAACCCAAATAGCGATGCCTACGAAGACGCAGATTGAAATGTTCGATCTGATTGTTCTCGATGTGGATATGCCGGGAATGAACGGCTTTGAAGTCTGCCGTCAATTAAAAGACAATCCGTTTTTTCAAACGCCAATTGTATTTGTTTCCGGCAGGTCTCTTGACCAAGACGTTCAGCGCGGGCTTGAACTCGGTGCGGTGGATTATATTTCTAAACCATTCGGCATCGAATTCGCGCCACGGTTACTATCTCACATTAAAGAATCAGAAAATGCAATGGCATGAAACTCACATCGGCCACAATCATTTTTCGGCGCGAGTCGGGAAAATCGCAAGGCGTTGGCCGGACTGAAATTGCGAACCGATTTTGTTCATCGGCAAATTCTTCGGGAACAAATCTTCAAGACGCATGCCAAGAACACGAGCTAGATAAAGCATTTCACAATCCGGCACTCTGCGTCGTTGCAATTCCAAACTGGCAAGCGAATCCCGACTTATATTCCAACCGCGCAATTGAAGTTTTGCCGCCAAGACCTCTTGTGACCAACCCTTTTTTTCGCGCCATTTCTTCACCTGTGTGCCCACCAAGTTTTTTGCGGTTGTCGTCACTACCAACGACGGTAGCTGGAACATGGCTAAAAATTGTGTTCACAAGCACACAGTTGGTTCAGCGGCTTTTCACTTTTACGCTTGCGCTTAACGATGCGAAATGTTTAGCGTCGTTGAGATTTTTCAGAAGGTAAATGGCATGACATTATGAAAATCACGACGACAAGAAATGTTTCCCCACCTAAATTCACAGTCACTTTCGCGCGCGTAATAGTTGTTGCGAGTATTTTATTTGCAATTGCGGTCAACGCAATTGCCCAATTACCACCGGGCGCGAAAACCAATGCAACACCATATATGCCGTTGGATTCATGGACATTTTACGACAATACCAATTGGACAAACGATAAGGGTTACGCGCCTGTTTCATTCACAAACTTGGATTTTTCAAATCTTGGGGATGGTCGTTCGCTCGTCGTGGACAGCGACGATCCGGCGTGGTTGCAATACAACGTCGTTGAAACAAATGGCACGAATAATCTGACTGTTGATACTGGCAGTGTGACATTTTGGTTTGCGCCGGATTGGGACAGCGTCAGCGCGGGCGGAACTGGTCCGGGGGTTGCAGGTCGTTTGCTCGAAGTCGGCGGTTACACGTCTGATTCAAGTTTCGGCTGGTGGAGTCTTTATTTCGACGAAAATGGCGACAATATTTATTTTTCAGCGCAGACCAACGATCTTTCAAGCACGGCAACGACTTACCTTTCAGCGCCGATAACGTGGACAACGTTTTACTGGCATTTCATTACGTTAACGTATTGCCCGACAAATACCGCGTTATATTTGGATGGCTCGCTCGTGACGAACGGCTTGCCGCTTACCGTTTATCCGGGCACGGACGTTTTGAGCAACAGCTTTTTTATTGGCAGTGACAGCAACGGCGTCGCCCAAGCACACGGAATGTTCAACAGCATCTACACCTATGGCGTCCCGCTGGACGCAAACACCGTTCAAAGCATTTACAATTACGGTTCCATGATTTACTGGATGAATCCCGTCAATTCAAAATATATGAGTCGTTTTGCATCTGCGAATTCGACTCCTTCCAGTTCAACGAATTATTATCAGGCAATTTCAGGAATTGGAAGTTTGCAACTTGTTGGCGCAGCTTCAAGTTGTGTGACGAGCACGAATGTTTGGCTGACAAATCTTGTTTCGACCATTGCAGCGAACGGAACAGTCAGCGTGATGTTCACAATTGAGGGCGGCTCGGATGGT
Source organism: Candidatus Methylomirabilota bacterium (assembly GCA_035644195.1). Classification (GTDB taxonomy): domain Bacteria; phylum Verrucomicrobiota; class Verrucomicrobiia; order Limisphaerales; family UBA11358; genus UBA11358. The sequence continues at coordinate 64,225 of DASQOZ010000030.1, forward strand.
GTTCCGTATGACGTTTTTGCAAATTCGATTTTGGCATTTGGAACAAACGGTTTTCCATGGACTTGGATGGGACAGGGCTATCACTGCAACACTTATATTCTGACAAACTTGCCAAGCGGCTGTTTTCTAATTTTAGGGACGCCACAAGACAGCGACGGCGATGGCTTGACGGATGCCTTCGAATTGTTGGATTCAAAAACCGATCCGAACAATGCTTACTCGAATCTTGACGGGTTGCTGGACAGTTGGGAAGTGCTGCTTGGACTGAACCCAAAACAAAGCAATTTTAACAATCCTGCCGTGAGGTCGAATTATTCTTACGATTCAGCAGATTGGCTTGAAGGATTGTCAGGAGTGCGAAGCGGCGCAATTAGTTTGGACGCCGAAGGCAACGTCACCCAAGTTTCACAATAATCACGAAGGATAAAAAATGAAAACTCTGCGATTTTTAATTTTAGGGATGCTGGCAATGGTAAACATTTGTCAGGCGCAAGATGACGGTCCCACTACTACGAATGGAGGGTGGTGGTCAATTCAAGGCATTATTGATTCTGGAATGACCAATAGCACACCCGATGACAGCGACACCAACACAGTTCAAGTCAGAATGAATTTCGTGGAGCAACTTGCGCCGACACCGCCACAAATTGCCGAAGTCGTTACCCCTGATATTCAAGCATTGGCTGATGGTTTGCAGGATGACCCGCTGAAAATTTTCAGCTACGTTCATGACCATATTCGCTATGTTCCTTATTTCGGTTCAAAGAAGGGCGCGAATCTGACGTTATTGGAAAAAAGCGGTAACGATTTTGACCAATGCGCCTTACTTGTCGCATTGCTTCGAGCGGCAGGTTACAGCGACGCAAGTTATCAATTTGGTTGGATGCTGTTGCCGTATGATAATTCTGATGGAAGCGATCGCGATATTCATCATTGGTTTAATCTGGATGCGACGAATAGCAATTGGTCGGCAACGACCGACCTTCTGGATAACATGCTTCAAACATTGCGTGGTTATCCAATTACCGCGCACAATTGGGGTAATAACGTTTACGGATTACAGCGTGTTTGGGTTACAGTCACAGTTGGGGGAACGAATTGCAGCCTTGATCCATCGTTCAAAGTGACAGAGCGAATTTCCGGCGTTGATTTACCTGCTGCAATGGGATTTAGCGTCAGCGGATTGACCAACGGTGTTGGCGGTCTTGTTGTCGGGAACGCAGCCACCAATTTTTATACAACAAACATACTTGAAGCGCCTCTTCGTAGCAATTTGGCAAACTACACCGCAAACCTTCTTAACTACATTAAGAGTAATTATCCCAATGCGAGTGTCGAACAAATTTTAAGCGGCGAATACATCGTTCCTTCGACAAATACATTGTTGAGCCAATGTTTTCCTTTTCAGCCAACGAATTGGAACGGCACGATGCCGGTTATCAGTTGGATTAACGAGCCGACCAACATGATGGCAACTTTCGCAATCAGCTACGGCTCTGCAAAATATCAATGGTTCATGCCGCAGTTGCAGGGTCAACGAATTTCATTAACTGTCAGTTCTGGAGGTTCTGCGCAGCTTTGGCAGGAAGAATCAAACATAGCAACTGCAAGCACAGGAGGCGGCACGGGCTCTTTCGGGGTAACTATGACAGCCTACTATCCGGGTTTTCAGAGCAGTTGGAACACAACTTCAAATACGTTCATCCCTGGCGGTCCTGGCCAACCGTGGGAATCAGCGACCACAGGTTACCGAAGTGCTAACGCCAACTATACCATTTTATATGCGTTTGAACCGGACGATTGGGGATGGCTGCGCGAACGTCAGAACAAATTGGATGCTTACTTGGCGCAAGGTTTGACCAATGGCACACGGCAAGTAACGACCGAAACATTGAATGTAATGGGACTCAATTGGCAGATACAGGTGGAACTGCTAAATCGAATCGTGGCGCGGCGAGCTGGTGTCTCACCAATGTTTTATCATCGCATAGGACGCATGGGCCAAGAAACCGGACACGGTTATTACGTAGATGTATTTTGGGGAGTGCAAGCTTCCTCTTCCAGTTCAAATAAAAACGATGACCACGTTGTTCGATGGTTCGACCAATGGTGTTATGTCGGAAGCGCAATGGAACATGGACTGATTGAACAACAGCAATCAACCAATCTAGTCGCTGGCTCAACAGTGAAAATGTTGGAGTTAGCCAACACGAATCATCAGGCAATTTATTTTGCAGACAGCACGAATTGGGCAACTGTCCAATTGAAATTATCGAATTACACAATAAGTGATTTGACCGCTCTCATCAACAGAGGCTTTCAGCTTTTTTTACCACAGAACGGAAGCTTTGCAATTTCTGGAGCGAGCAGCCCTTGGAACGGCTACGGATTCATTGCGCGAGTCCCGGGGGCTGGCGGCACACAAATGGCCATTGGCCCCGGCATTTATGGCGGTTATGCCGGAGATTTGGGCGCATCGATAGATACGGGTTGGGTTAATTATTCTTCATACTCCCAGCCACTTTATTTCAACTCATCGCCGGTATCCGTTCCAAACATTACTGCTGCCGATCCGGTGAATATGGCGGACGGCACATTTCAAGTGCAGGAGACCGATATATCTTTAGGGCAAACCGAGCCGCGCGGTTTAAGTTTTTCTCGGTATTACAGTAGCAGCCGTCGCAACAGCAACATCGCTGGCATTGCTCCGGGTTGGCTTCACAATTACTACATTAACGCTGCTACGATTAGTTCGCCGCAGGCCATGTTAGGTGGAACGACGCCAGCGCAGATGGCTTCATTGACAGTCGCGACTACTGTCATCAGTGGGTTTTATGTCCCTGAACCGCCCGACCCAAAAAATTGGGTAATTACAGCTTTAGTTGCAAAATGGGGCATTGACCAACTGACGGCCAAAGCAGTTTCAATCACTCTCGGCAACAGCGTGTATCAATTTATTCAGCAACCGGACGGCAGTTACACGCCACCCGCAAATTGCACCATGACATTGTCGAAAACGAACGGTGCTTATTCGTTGCAAGAAAGGCACGGTCGCACTTTCAAATTTAACGGTTCGGGTTGGGGAACAAACATTGTTGACCAATATGGCAACTCTTTGAACATCGGTTACAACACAAGTAATTGGGTCTCTAGCGTAACCGACTGGAAAGGCCATTCGCTTACTTTCAATTACAGCGCAACGTCGCCGAAACATCTGACTTCTGTGGCCGAAAGCACAGGTCGAACAATTGGATTTGGTTACAGCAGCAGTAATGATTTGGTTTCCGTCACCGACCCTGAAAGCAAAACTAATAAATATGTTTATGACACGAATCACCAAATCACAGCCGCCATCAATGCGGCTGGACAATTGGTAGCCAGCAATATCTTCAATAGTTTTGGTCGTGTCACGACTCAATACACGCAAGGCGACACAAACAAGACGTGGAAAATTTTTTGGTCGGGCTGGCAAACCGTTGAACAAGACCCCGCAGGTAGCCAACAAATATATTTTTATGACGACAAAACGCGTCAGACAGGATTGCACAACGCTCTTGGAAATTTCAGCCAGAAATTCTATGACGGCCAAGACCATGTTGTAGCAACTGTTTCTCCTTTGGGTGAAACAAACCGATTTGTCTTTGATAATTTCAATAACCTAGTCGCAACAATTGATTCGCTCAATTTTAGCAACCAACTATTTTACGATAATCAAAACAGTTTGATTCGCGCTGTTGACCCGCGTGGCAACGCAACTGCATTCGGCTACAACAGCCAATTTTCGACAATTGGAAAAACCAACGGGGCAGGAGATTTTCTAAATTCTGCATACAACAGTGACGGCACAATTGCCAGCACCACAGATGCGGGCGGCACAATCACTTTCGGACAGGATGCCAACGGCTATGTAAATAACATCACATACCCAAACAGTCTCGGTAGTGAGAGTTTTGTGAAAAACACTTTTGACGATGTCACCAGCCATACCGACCCGCTCGGTTTCATTACGACCTATCAATTCAATAATCGTCGCCAACTTACGAATAGCATCGCGCCGACAAATATCACGGTGCGAGCGGCATATGATTCTATTGGCAACTTGTCCAGCACGACCGATGCGCGCGGTTCCAGCACAACAAACATTTGGAGTGCGACAAAAAAGTTATTGGCAACAAAATTTCCTGCCACGACACAAGGAACGCCAATCGTCACGAACATTTACGATAATCGCGATTGGTTAATGCGAACGGTTGACCCGCTACAAAATGTCACGCAATTCACCAATGATGTTCTTGGTCATTTGACCGCAGTAACTGATCCGTTATCGCAGGTCGCTAAACTTGGCTTCGACGGCAACGGACACTCAATTGCCAAGACCAATGCCATCGGCGAAGTAACGAAACAATTTTGGGATGCTCGTGGTAAAGTTGTGAAAACGGTTGACGGAGCAGGTCATACAATTGGCCGCAGCATTGACGGCGCGGGCAATCAAGTTGCCCTGACAAATCGCAATGGAAAAGTTTGGCAATTTCAATTTGACGGAGCTAACCGATTGACAAATACCGTTTCGCCGCGCGGTCGCAGCGCTCAATTGGTATTTAATCATCAAGGTTTGCCTGCTTCTTTCAAGGACGCTGCCGGCCAGTCAACGACTTTAAGTTATGACGCTAGAAAACGTTTAACCAGTCGCAGCGATAATGTTGGAGCGACGACATACAGTAACGACGCGGACGACAATTTGACCAGTGTTTCGGAAAATGGACTTACAAATTCTTGGACTTATGACGCCTACAAGCGCGTTTCAAGTTACCGCGACAGCTCTGGAAACCTTATTCAATATCGGTGTGATGCAAACGGAAATGTCACCAACTTGATTTATCCCGGCGGGAAAAATGTTTATTACGCTTTCGACAGCCATAATCATCCGACAAACGTCACGGATTGGGCAGGACGCCAAACCGCCATCACTTACGATTTGAACGAGCATGTCATCGGCATCACTCGACCAAACGGAACACATCGCGCCATCAGTTTCGACCCAGCGGGACAACCAACGAACATTCTTGAAACAACAGCAATCGGATTCCCAATTGTTTGGTTCAAAATAAATTGGGATGCCGCTGCACGAGCGCAATGGGAATTTGACGCGCCGCCGCCGCACGTTACAACGGTCGCTACGCGCACAATGACTTACGATGATGACAACGGATTGGCGACATTCAATGGCCTTAACGTTGGCTGCGACCTCGACGGCAATATAACCAATGCTCCGCTTATCAGTAGCACAAATTTTGTTCCTTACATTTATGATGCCCGCAATCGCCTCATTACAGCGGGCGGCACAACCAACATTTACGACCCCGCGGGTTATCGTGTTGGAATCAACTATGGAACAAACACAATTCGCTACGTTGTCAATCCGAATGCAAAACTTCCGCAAGTGCTGACGCGGATTAAAAATGGCGTTACCAATTATTACGTCTATGGAGTTGGCTTGCTTTACGAAGTCACGGAAACAACAACGGCGACAAATACACGCTCTTATATTTCTGATTATCGCGGCAGCACAGTTGCCTTGACCGATGACAACGGAAATGTCACCGACCGTATTGAATACAGTCTTTACGGTTTGACAACTTACCATGTCGGTAAATCCGATACTCCGTTTTTGTTCAATGGAAAATACGGCGTGATGACAGACCCGAACGGAATGCTCGCCATGAACGCGCGCTTTTACAATCCGTATTTGTGCCGGTTTATTAGCGCAGACCCAAGCGGCTTTACTGGTGGCATGAATTTTTACGCTTTCGCCAATGGAAATCCTGTTAGCTATGTTGATCCTTACGGGCTTGGCGCAATGAGTAGTTCTTTCTTCGACACGTTTCATGCGCCGACGCCAGAGGAGCAGCAATTTCAACAATTCATTGCTGGCTTTGTTAATCTTGTTACGCTCGGTGCAGCTAATTTGATTTCGTCGGAAGTTGACGGAACAGATTTACTTGGCAACAGTTTGAATGTAACCGATGCGTTTGGACAAATGCTCGAAACAAGCGCGTTTGTTGCATCACTGCCAGTGGCAGTTTTGACTGATGGTGGTTCACTTGAAGCGGAAGGCATATTAGAAGGTGCAACCGCAGAGACAGAGGTCACAGTTGAAGAGGGAGGCCTTGTAAGTCGTGTATGGGATTCTCGCTGGACTCCCGGCTCATCTTATTCTGGGCCATTTGGAAGCAGCTATTCACCAAATGCTGCACTTCCAATAAATTCGACAATTGGAAGCATTGATAGAGGTTTGAATATCCCAGGAGTGCTAAATAATAGTCAGGTAGGCGGCATATATCAGGCCACACAAAGCTTTCCCGCGATATTGAGAACATCGATTCAAGGCACAGAACCTGAAATCTTAATTGATCAACAATATCTTCAGTATTTGCGCCTTCTTGAAGAATCAATTTCTACAATTCCGGCGAGATAACATGAAAACATTTCCAATTCCAGAAACAGACCAAATAAGGGCAATGCTCAACAATTCATTTTATGAACTGTTGAAAGAATATACAGAACATCCACCAAAGTATGATTTCAAAAAATTTATTACAATTAACCGTCAAAAATTGGTTGAATTTTTAACAGCGAATCCGCTCGAAGCCAAAACCTATTTTCAGAATCAAAATAAAATCGTCTCAATTGCTAATCACGACATTTTCAAAATTTGGCAAGAAGGACGAAACTATTATGTTGCATGGATGGATCACGGGAATCCGAGAAATCCACGACAATTCGACATGCTCGCAGAAGCGGTCGCCGAATTTGTGCTGGTGAATTATGGCATGTATTGAAGTCAATCCGCAAAAAGTTTTACAAGCCGTTAGAGTTTGTTACATTGCTAAAGTCAGATGAAAACCACAAAAGTTTTTAAGCGAGGATTGTTGCTGCTCCTCGCCCTTGCATTATTCTGGGGTTTTCGTGCAACCGCTGCAATTTTTGTCATCACGGACACAAATGATTCGGTGAGAATTTCCAACTTGCGCGGGGCAATTATTGCTGCGAATCGAACGGGCGGTAACAACACGATTTATCTCGGTTCGACTCGCCAGCACCCCGCCGTCTTTATGTCCGAGCCATTTGGCAACGGTCGGAATATCCACGCCGGACTCGATGCAGCGCGTCGCAAACAGATGACGCAAATCGTGGTGCGTGAGATGATGAAGACTCAACTTCAAACAAGCATTTTTTAGGGAGCGGTTGAATTTTCGGACTTTAAGAACGGGGTTATCCAAAAATTCCTTTTCCTCGCGCTCCGCCTTCATACGCTCCAATAATTTTCGCATTTCAGGAATCATCGGCACGCGACGAATTTCCCAATTCTTCGTTCCCGTTATCGGGTCACCGCGAATCGTGATTTCATTTTTCAAAAAGCTGCAATCCCGCCCGAAAATGCGAGCCGCTTCTTTCAAACGCGGACCAGCGTAGGAAAAAAACTCAACAGCGTCCGCACAGTCGTGACTAAACCCATTTCCCGTTTCGCTTATTTCCTTAACGAGTGCAAAAAATTGATCCGGTTCTGGCAGCCTCAATTCTTTGCGGCGGACGCGCGCGCGTTTAATGTCTTTGTCTTTTGCGGGATTATCGTAACGCGCCCCCGACTCTACCGCGATGTCCAAGACTCGCCGAAGAACCGAAAGTGTGCCATTCGTCACCGTGGCAGAATACATTTTGCCATACCGCGATCTCCATTCCAGACAGTCAAATTTCGTGATTCGCTTCACATCTGTTTGTTCCAAGCCAACCCAGGTTTTAAGAAGCGTTTCTGCTGCGCGTTCGTTGTATGTTTTTGTGGTATCTTTAATGTTGGTAGCAAGTTTTTGCCGTTCTTTGAAAATTGCCAATGCGTCGCCAAAAGTCATTTTCCCGACAATCTTGGTTTCGGATGGCGCAACGGCTTTGTGTTCGGTATCAAGCCGGTCGGCCAAACGCAATTTGGCCACAGACAGGACATTTGTTTTGAGAGAGTTGCGAACGAGTTTTCCGCGCACTTTTGCGCGAACGAAATAAATGCCGGAAGGCGCATAGCGCACGAGGTTTGCCACCGGCGTTTTGAGCCAGAGACTTTTCGATTCAGTATTTTTGGTTTTCATGGAAACAGTATCACATCGCGGTATCAGATGGGGTGTGATGAAATCATCACAAAATGGGAAACCGCCAATGTTTGTTGTTGTTTTCTACAATCCATCATGTAGAAAGCATATGTGTTTCCTAAACCGTTGATCCCGGTTCAACTCCGGGCGGGAGCACATCCGTCTGGCAAATTACCAATCTTTGATCGGTTGACTGTTGTTTTGCGGCTTTCCCTGCGGCTTCAATCGAAGAAATTGTTCGTCGCCCTTTTGCGCGTCCAATAATTGCTTCGCTTCCTGCGGCGTCATGGCATTTTTCCGCTCATGTTTTCCTTCGCCGGATTTTTCCTGCGACTGCTGCTGTGAATTTTGCTTTTTATTTTGATTCGCCTGATTTTGCTTTTGCTGATCCTGTTGCCGCTGATTTTGGGTCTGCGACGAATTTTGATTTTGCTGTTTCTGATTTTGCGACTGTTGTTGCTGGTTTTGCTGCGACTGGCTGCTTTGCGATTGCTGTTGTTGCTTCAATAATTTTTCCAGCTTCTGCAATTTTTCATCGTTCGGATAAAGTTTTAGCCCGCTTTCCGTTTTTTCCAGCGCGGCGGGAACGTTGTTGGAAATGTAAAGCTGCGCGCCGCCGTTGAAAAAATCGTCGGCGGGCGCAAGCTGCGCGCAAACTTTCTGCGCGGCAAAAAGCAGCAGCAGCAAATTAAGGCTGATTTGGCGTGGCAATGTCATCTATCTGTTTGAGTTTTTTGGTATAATTTTCAAATTGTTTGGCCGTCGGATTTTTTTTGAAAAGCCCGGCCATTATTTCCAGTGCGCGATGATATTCGTTGCGCTGAACTTCATCATCTGCCTTGCTTTTTGCCAAACGTGCTTGCTCGCGGAATTGAATCAGCCGGTCAATTCTTGCCGCGACAAATGCCAAATTATTTGTGGCGTCCGAATCATTTTTATTCAATGCAATTGCCCGTCCGTAACTGTTCGTTGCCAGTTCCCAAGTTTTTTGCACGGTGTCTATGAATTCTATTTCATCCGAAGCCGTGTTAATTTTTTGCCAACCTGCTTGATACAGCGTGTTGCCCAGATTGTAATATGCCTGCTGCTGCAATTTCAAATCCGGCGCGAGCGTGACCAGTTGAAAATCCTGCAACGCCTCGTCGTAATTCGTCGCGCGATACGCCGCCGCGCCCGCGTTAAAAACCAGACGCAAAT
>DASQOZ010000031.1:0-6345 GCA_035644195.1 Candidatus Methylomirabilota bacterium
AAAAGAAATTTCGCAAAGCATTTCGATTCCTACCATCGGCATCGGCAGCGGCGATGATTGCGACGGGCAAATTTTGGTGACGCCGGATTTGATCGGTGCTTTTCCGTGGTTCACGCCGCGATTTGTGAAACCGCGCGCCAATTGCGCGGCAGAAATTAAATCTGCTGTCGTTGCCTGGAAAAAATCGGTCATGGAACAGTGAGTAAAACTTTTCACCGGAGCAAGTGTTGATAAATTAAACAAATGGAACTGGAATCATTAATTGAATCTGCGGCAAACGGCGGCGCCAGCGATTTGCATCTGGAAGCGGGCATGCCGGCGGCGTTGCGCGTTCGCGGCGCGTTGCAGATTTCGGGCGAGCCGGTTCCGCCAAAGCTTCTGCTGGAAATGGCACGGCAATTGGTCGGCGAGGAACAATGGCCGGCATTTCTGGAACAGTGCTCGTTTGATTTGTCCAAAACCATTCGCGGCGTCCGTTGCCGGATCAATATTCTGAAAACGTCGCGCGGCGTCGGCGTGGCGATCCGGTTGCTCGGTTCATTTCAGGCGACGATTGAAAAATTGAATTTGCATCCCGATCTCAAAAAGCTCGTTAAAAATTCGCACGGGCTGATTCTGGTCAGCGGGCCGACGGGCAGCGGAAAATCTTCGACGCTCGCGGCGTTGATCCAGGAAATCAACCTGACCGAGACACAGCATATCATCACGATTGAAAGTCCGATTGAATATACTTTTCGTCCGCGACGCGCCTACATCCGCCAGCGCGAAGTCGGGCGCGACACGCCGAGTTTTGAGCGCGCGCTGCTCGACGCGTTGCGCGAAGACCCGGACGTGGTGATGGTCGGCGAAATGCGCGATCCCGAAACGATGCGCTTGACGTTGAGCGCGTCGGAAACCGGCCATCTGGTTTTGGCGACGGTTCATTCTTCGACTTGCGCGGAAGCGTTGCAACGGGTCGCTTCGGCTTTTCCGGCGGAAATTCAAAGCGCCATTTGCGCGCAACTGGCCGATTCACTGGTCGCGGTCATTTCGCAACGGCTTCGATTCCGCCCGGACTTGAACATTCTGGTTCCTGAATGTGAAATTCTCATGGCGACGCACGCGGTGAAAAATTTCATCCGCAACCGCGAATTTTTCAAAATCATTTCGGCCATCGAAACTGGTGCGGAGCACGGCATGTGGAGTTTTCAGCGCTACGCAAAATGGCTGGAGACGCGCACCAATTTGTTTGTCCCCGGCAAAAATTCGGAACGACCGGACAACGAACCGGACGAAGCCGTTGCCCTGCCGTTGCCATCCGCTGCTCCGCCGAAACAGGAAAGAAAAATTTCCACCGGTGCGGATAAAAGCTTGCGAATTGATATCGAACCGGCTGAAGGCGAATTCGGCAAAATCCTCAAAAAGCCTTAAAAAAACGGCAGATTCACGCTGTTTTCAGTGCTGTAAAATTCTTCTCGGAGCTTGGACAGCCATTGTCCAACCCCCTCTGTCAAACTGTCGCTCAAGAAAGGTTAATTATGACAACAATGAATGCGACAGATAAACAACTTGAACTGGGTTTCGGAGGAATAAAAATTTCTCCAATGCGACGCGAAAGCCGCGTTGCCCGCGCGAACTGGTGGTTTTCCAAAATGCGGGAGACCGTGGCGAACGCGATGGATTGGAGCGCGCCGACCGAGCCGCGACCGGAACAAATCTGGATGCCGGGCGCACACAGGCAAATAGAAGTTTGAAGGGTGAATTATGAAGGATGAAATAACTGGCGCTGCGCGCTAAAATAATTTCATCCTTCAGCCTTCATATTTCTGCCTTCTGCAAAATATCCGGCGCGCACAAATTCGCGGATGACACTGATTTCCTCGACGCCATAAATCGTGTGGTCTTTTGGAAATTCATGCCATTCAACATTGAGTCCAGCAGATTTCAATTGCCGCGCCTGTTCGCGCACCGGCGCAAACGGAATAAGCGAATCGAATTGGCCATGCGAAATGAGCAATCGCTGCTGTTTCGCAACCGGCGAAAGTTTTTTCAGCAAATTTTCAATTTCAAAAACCCAGCCGCTGATGCCGACGAGTCCGGCGAGTTTGTGCGGATAACGCAAGCCGACATCAATCGTCAGCAAACAGCCTTGCGAAAATCCGCCGAGCATGATTTGTTCGGCTGGAAAATTTTTCGCGCGCAAATCGTCGAGCAATTCAAAAAGCAATTTTCGACTTCGCAAAATTCCCGGCGCAGTGTCGTCGGGATAATTGAACCACGAAAAGCCGCCAAAGTATTCGTCCGGCGCATTGACGAGCAGATAATTCAGCCACGGCAAATTCAATGCTTGCGGCAGCCAGCGATAGCCTTCGATGCTGTCGCCGAGTCCGTGCAGCATGATCATCAGGCGACGCGAATTTTTCTCCGCAGCGGGAATCAATTCCGTGTGAAGCATGATTTATTTTGTCGCGGTTGCGGACGATTTCAATTCCGCCGCTTTTGCGTCCAGCCAATCTTCCAATTCCTTGCGCTGATTTTCGGTGAGCCGCGCGTCGCGGTGGATGAGCGTGTATTTTTTCATCGGCATTTCGCCGTAACCGATTTGTTCGCTCATGTTTTCCATTTTTTTCGCGGCGCGGATTGGATTGTTCGTCGGCCAATCGGAAAGATTCAACTGGCCGCGCCCATCGTTCACATCGTTGACGACCTGCCATGCCATCGGCGCGACACGGCCATACCACGGCCAGCGCGTTTCGTGTGAATGGCAATCGTAACAGGCCGCGCGAAATATTTTTTCAATTTCCGGCGGCGGCGCGGTGGCCGCGAGAAAATCATTTTTCACTGGCGGATTCGTTCGCGCCGGATTGGTGAATTGCAACAAGGCGAGGACAATGAGAAACGCGCCGAGAATCCGTTTTAGTTTTTTCTTCACGCTTGAATTTCCAACGCCGGGCGGACGGTTTTCGGGTTCAGAAAATAATCCACGAATCAGAAAGTTAATTTGCTCCGTTTTTGCTTTTGCGACTGTCCAGCCATTTTTTGAATGAACGCTGACTTTCACCGGATGGATGGCCGAGCAACACATTTTCCACGCTGATGTCTTCGTCCAAATCCGGCCAGTGAACGCCTTCGCCGCCGCCGATGAGCCGCCAGTTGGAACGCTCTTTCGCCGTGCCGTGCAACAGGCGCGGATACCATGCCAGCGGCGCTTCGATGGTGCGACCGTCGGTCAGTTCCACTTTGAGCGCGTCTTTGGTGACGACGACATTTTCCGCCGCCACTTCGCGCAATTCAGTCGTTAAAGTATTCATGCCAGCACTCCAACAATAACCGCTGATTTTTCTGAATCAACTGCTGAATTCGGATGAGTTCGTGGCTGCGAAAGCCGCCGCTCTGTTCGAGCCGCACCGGGTCGAGCCAGAACTTGGCTTTATTGCGGTCACGCTCGACGTGAACGTGAGCCGGTTCATTCCGGTCTCCCGCGTAAAAGAAAAATCGGTATGGCCCAATTCGCAAAACGGTCGGCATTCATGCCAGTTTGAACATCTGCATTAAAATTCGCAAGCCAAAGGCGGGGCGAAAGTCTCGCCTTTTTCTTTTTCTGCATTCGTCCAAAACATCCCAACCCGCGTCGTGCATACTCCGAGGCCGGAGCAGGGTGCAGAGAGTATCGAACGAAGACTTATCGAACGCTTTCTGGATTAAGCCGAACCAGAAATCATGGTATTTCTTTTTTGCTTCCTCCGGATTCATTTCCCAATTTATCGTAAATGATTCACGGCGTCGCCAAAACCCGCCACGACTTCATCACGCGTTTTCATATTTCGGATGCGGACGTAAGCGTCGCTTTCCAATTTCGCAGTGAACGCCACTTTCAATTCCTGCGCGCGTTTGAATTGTTTGTCCGATTTCGTCGGCGTGAGCGGATATTCAACGGCAAATCCGGCGGCGCGCAAATCCTGCACGAGCTTGAGCGAGGGCGCGCGAAAATTTTCGTCCTCGATCAAAACAAAAATATCCGCGTGAATGTCAAATTTCGGCAACTGGCCGCGCGATTTGAGCAATTCGAGCAGCACGACGTCGCCCATGCCGAATCCGAGCGCGGGCAAGTTCACTTTGCCGCCGCTGATGAGTTTGACGAGATTATCGTAACGTCCGCCACCAGCGATGGCGCGAAATTCGCCCTTAATATCAAATGCTTCAAATACGACGCCCGTGTAATAGGCAAGGCCGCGAATGACTTTGTAATCTATTTTTACAAAATCACGAAGGCCGCGCGCGGCGAGATTTTGCAAAATGGATTCCAGTTCGGCAGTTGGTTTGCCGGATTGAATAAATTGATTCACTTCAGCCAAAGAAGATCCAAGCGCAGACAATTTTTTTTCCGATTCTTCCGGCGGCGTGCGTTCCAGTTTATCAATGATCTGGAAAAAATCGTATTCGGCATTTTCATTTTGGGGAGCACGCGCGCCTCGCGTCGCAGTTTCGGTCAGCGAGGCGCCGACCGGTGCGCCCGAGGCGGGCGCGCTCCCCATTTTATTTTTGTAAAATTCCGACCACGCATTCCGGCTGCTCAAGCGGATGACAAAATCCTGTTCGGTCAAACCAAATGCGCGCAACGTGTCAATCAGCAGCGCAATCAATTCCGCGTCCGCCGCCGTGTCCGTTTCACCGATCAAATCCGCGTTGAATTGGAAATGCTCGCGCAGGCGGCCTTTTTGCTGGCGCTCGTAGCGGAACAATTGCGGAATCGCGAACCACTTGATCGGCTTTTTGTAATTACGTTCGTGCGCGGCGACCATGCGCGCAAGCGTCGGCGTCATTTCTGGTCGCAACGCAATCTGCCGTTCGCCTTTGTCCACGAAGTTGTAAAGTTGGCCAACAATTTCATCGCCACTTTTGGTGGTGAAGAGTTCGAGCGGTTCGAGCGGTGGGCCGTCGTATTCGCGGAAACCGTAGCGGCGCGCGATGGTTCGCCATTTTTCAAAGATGAATTGTCGCGCGTCGGCACTCCACGTGTCGGCATGCGGAAGCGGTTCGGGATAAAAATCGCGGAATCCGGGCAATCGTTCCATGCGTTTAGATTAAAAAACGCGAGACGAAAAGAGAAGAATTAATAGCCACGAAAGAACACAAAGAGCGCAAAATTTTCATTTCAATCTTTCGTGGTGTTGGCGCGGATATGAATGATTTGGCTGATCATAAATATCCAGACGGCTCCAGCTATCAATGCGCTGCCTATGCTGCATTCTTCGATTTCTTTTTCCTGATAATTTTCGTTGAGCCCGACCAATATAAAAAATCCGCCAATGACCAATGAAATGATCGAAATCACAAGTGCACCAACCGCCATGCTCCTGATTCTTTCAGATTCTTTTTCTTCTGGATATGCCGGTCGGCGGTAGTTTTCTGGCGCTTCTATCCTGATTTTTGGCGGCGGTGGTTTCAGCGCGGTCATCTTGCCGCATTTCGGACATTCACGCATGGTTTCGGTGTAGTCCGCCGGAAATTCGATGTTCACGCCGCAGTGCTGGCAGGCGCATTTCAAAAAGGTCAGTTCGGCGGTGGCGTTCATTTTTTCAATTCCTTGCGTTCCTTTGTGTTCTTTTGCGGCAATGAAATTAATTTTTCGCCGGCAATTTCAAAACTTCAGCGCGCATTTCCTTGCCGGCCTTGAATTTCACGGTCGCGCGCGCGGGAATCGGCACGTCGGTTTCCGGTTTGTTCGGATTGCGCCCGACGCGGGCTTTGCGGACTTTGACTTCAAACACACCGAAATTGCGCAGCTCCACCTTGTCGCCCTTGGACAACGCCTCGGAAATGTAGTCGAGAGTTTTCTGCACCACATCGAAGACCTGCTGTTGAACCAGCCCGGTTTCGTTGCTGATGCGGATGACGAGGTCGCGTTTGGTTAGAGTCATAACTGATTTGGGTTTAGGGTTGACCATCACTGCACGACGCGGATAGTCCAAAAATCATCCGCGAGATTATTATCCGTCACATAAGCGTAAGGCAAAGTAAAATAACCCTTCATGCCCCAGCCGTCGCCCCACGAATTGCGAACGATGAACCACTGTTTCGCGTCGTCGTATCCTACACCAACAACGGCATGGCCGCCAATCGCTTGTTCGCCGGATTTCGGCAGCGGGGCGTGGCCGGTTTTGGCGACTTGCGCGCTTTCAAAACTTTCGTAGACGGTGAATCCGAAAATGAACGGATAACCGGACGCGAGACAACCCTTCAACTGGCCCCGCGTTTGTGCCACGCGCTGATACAAAACGGCTTTATATTTCAGCGCGTCGGCGTAACAATTTTTTGGCGGCTTGGTTTTGAATTGGGAAATTTCATACGGCCATTCCGCTTCGG
>DASQOZ010000032.1:0-14441 GCA_035644195.1 Candidatus Methylomirabilota bacterium
ACGCGATTGACCGCCTTCACAGCACGGCGCATAGTCATCATCGCATCATTGTCGCGGAAATCATGGGCCATCGCGCGGGCTGGCTGACGCTGGGCGCGGGCATTGCCGGCGGCGCAGACGTGATTTTGATTCCTGAAATTCCATATAACGTTGAAAAAATTGCCGAGGCCATCAAGCGTCGCAGCCGGCGCGGCACGAACTTCAGCATCGTCGCGGTCGCCGAAGGCGCGATGAGCATTGACGACGCGCGTGCTTTTACCGCCGCCGAAGCAAAACGCGAACGTGCGCGGACGTTGCATGACAAAAAGGAAGCCAAATCCGAACTCGCCGCGCTTGATTCACGTCATACGGGTAACACGTTGCGGCTGGCGCGACAATTGGAGGAACTGACGCATCTCGAATCGCGGGTGACGATTCTTGGTTACGTCCAACGCGGCGGAACGCCTTCTCCCGCAGACCGGCTGCTCGCGACGCGGCTCGGTGGCGCGTGTGCGGATTTAATTAATGACGGCGTTTTCGGCGTGATGGTGGCCGCGCGCGGCGACGGCACGGAACCCGTGCCGTTGGAAAAAGTCGCCGGCAAACGAAAAATTGTTCCAGCCGATCATCCATGGCTGCAAACGGCCCGGCACGTTGGAACGAGTCTCGGCGATTGAACCAACCTCTGATGGGCGTTGCGCCCGCTACAGGTCGAGAAGGCAGGAATTGCCGATCAATTCATTTCCACCAATCCAATTGCTTTTTCCAAAATTGTGATTTATTGTCGCCACTGAATTATTTTATGCCTACAAAAATCGAAGAAAAAACGCAGGAACTCTGCGCGACAATCGTCGCACAGCCCGAAATGGCGGTCATCCGCAAACGCATTGACACATTCATGGCGGATACTGGTGCGCGCGGCCAATACGAAACGTTGATGAGCAAAGGCAACGCGCTTCACGAGAAACAGCACAGCGGCCAGCCGCTCGACGGAATGGAAGTCGCCGATTTTGAAAAACATCGCGACCAGCTTTTGAAGAATCCAGTCGCGCGGGGATTTCTCGACGCGCAGGAAGAACTTCACGAAATGCAGAACTCAATCCAGAAATATGTGACCAAGACGTTTGAATTGGGACGCCTTCCAGTTGCGGCAGACCTCGAAGAAGGTTCCTGCGGCCACGGCTGCGGCTGCCACCACTGAATTATTTCAAGGTTAAAATAAAAACCGGCGCGAGTTAATTGCGCCGTTTTTTATTTTCGCGGGAGAGCTAAAACCGGATTGAGTAAGCCAGATCCGCGCCAACACTATAAGCGCGATATTCCGGCGCCAGAGCGTCGTCCGTTTCGCGAAGATCATCGTTTGCAAACACTCGCAACGAAAGATTCGGCGTAAAATAATATGCAACCGACAAGCCGAAGCTGTTCAAGTAATCGTTGCGATCCGAAGCGTGCGCCGTGTCGAACCGATAGTAGGTGTATTGGAAGCGGTAGTAAGGCTGAATCACCAGTTGCGGAATGACCTGATAACTCAATGACACGGACAAAGCGTTGTCCATGCGGTCTTCCGAATCACTTGCAATGCCCGAAGTCCATGAAGCGTGATAATCCGTCTTCAAACTGACCGCGAGCACCATGTCGTCGCGAAGTTTGGCCAGCCGCTGGACTCCGATGATTGGAGTGAAGTCATGGTAAAATTCGTTGTAATTGTTCTGGCTTAGAAACCGGTCGTAATCAAATTCGCCGAAAATGATCCAGTTGTTCGGCAATAGATATTTTTCAGCGACGAAAAATGTCTGGACGTTGAAATCCAGCGCGCTCAAATCGTGGCCGCCCAAACCATAATTATACCATTGGCTCATCACACCCGCAGAAGGCGCCAACCGTCCATAGCCCAATTTATAAGGCGTCGGGGCAAATGCGGCGGAAATCGTATTCACAAACAATGTGCTGGAAATCGTGGGATGCTGTGACAAAAGCGCGTTGTCAGTGTAGAAATACTCGCTGTCCGCCTTGACTTCAAAATAAGTCCGGCGCGGAATCAACTTCAAAATATGTTGCGGCCCGACATCCGCATCTTCGCCGGGATAAATTTCAGGCGCGTTGGTGCCGGCCTTGAGGCCGAGCATCGGCTGCTGTTGCGCCGCGTTTTGTTGGAAATTCTCCTGTTGCTGAATGGCGGTCGGCGCCGGCTGCGCGCGCAACGAAGCAACCGCAGCAAAAAAAACAATAGCGAAGCTTGAAAGATTTTTCATAGAAATAATTGAATTCGTAACTTTAAGTGCGGCATATCAATCAACCGCCGCCAAAGGTGAGGCCACCGCCGCCAATGATGACAGGAGGTTGTTGAAAATCTTTCCGATTTGAAATGTCCGTCTGCACTTGAACTGCGTCCAAAGGAAAAGTGTCGCCGATTAGTAAATCCGAATCGTCAAATTTGTGTTTCAAAATTTTGGCAAGTTGCCGGGCAATTTCCGCTTTAATTTTATCCATCGAAGGCAACGCATTGTCAAAGCCGTTGACCAGCAAACTGCCGTCCACCTGGTCGCCGAGATTGAAAATAATGATAGGCGACGCGCCGCCGCCTGGGAAAATGAAAATCATTTCGCCGGGATTCAATGTGATGGTATTTCCGCCAGGCAATTGAACTTTCGCCGAGCCTTCCATGTCCAGCACTTTGAATCCGCCGTTGGCCGTGCAACTGACGATGATGGTCGTGCCCAGCACCGACGCCGTGGCCGAAGCGGTATGAATCGAGCCGCCGCCTTTGCCGTGCAGCGAATGAAACAACAAACTTCCTTGCTGCAAATCAATCGTGCGACTGGCTTGATCGTAGGAAAAAATCGTGTTCGCGCCCACACGCGTGATGGTTTTGTCGTCGGCAACCATTTCCGCGCGCGAATTCGCGCCGGTGCGCAACACGTCCGGCAATTTGAAAATGTCGTTCACGGTGGCGGCGCGCTGCGATTGGTCCGCCGAAATGACCTCGACGCTGTTGACGACTTGTGTGAATTTGGATTGCTTCAAGTCAATGGCCTGACTGATAGAAGGCCAACCAAAACCTCCCAGAATAAGAAACACAAACAACTTTTTCATACGGTCCGATGCTCTGACTTTTGTTATAATGCCGATGCCTATTGCGGTAAAACTGTCTGGATTCTATACAGTTGCTGTGGCGGCGTCAATGACTATCTGAAGTGGACGGGCTTACTTTTCTGACAAAGTGATGGACGCATCCCAGCCTTCCGGCGGCGATTTTTGAAGATAAGTTTCGCAATATTCCAAATACATTTTGCAAAGAAAATCATCGCCGCCAATTTCAGCCGCCGTTTCCCGAAATAGTGCCGCTGCTTTCTCAAATTGCCGGCTGCGATATAATTTAATCGCGCCGTGATAAGTCGCCAGCCAATCGGGCGCGGGCTGCGAGCGGTCATTCAATAATGTAAAAACCTCAATGGGTTTCGTTTTGCCCTTGAACGCAATCGCGCCGACGCTTCGATAAATAAAATGTTCGCGCGTCATTTTTTCCGTTTCCTCGCCGATCAAAATGTCCGTGTGAAATTGTTTCGTCGCGCTTTCGAGCCGCGCCGCCAGATTCACGCCGTCGCCGAGCACGGTGAATTCCATGCGCTGCGGATGGCCGATGTTGCCGACGATGACTTCGCCGTGGTTGATTCCAATTCCGATGTTCAATTTCGGGCGGTCGCTTTCATTTTTCCAACGCGCATTTAATTTCGTCAGCGCGGCGCGCATCTGCAACCCGGCGCTCACGGCGCGGCGCGCGTCCTCGGCAAGGCCTTCGCTGTGCGTGTCTCCCCACGCGGCCATGATCGCGTCGCCGATAAATTTTTGCAGCGTGCCGTTTTCCTTCAGAACCACGCCGACCATTTCCAGAAAATATTCGTTCAATTGCGCGACCAATTTTCCAGCGTCGGCGCTTTCCGTCATGCTCGTGAACCCGCGAATGTCGCTGAACAAAACGGTGACGGCTTGCTTGCGTCCGCTCAACGATTCGATGAACGAGCGCTGGTCTTCGAGAATCGTCTTGGCGACGTTTTTGGAAACGTAACGTTCGAGCAAACCGCGAGTGCGGATTCGTTCAAACTGTTCCAGCGCGTATTGAAAAACGACGCCGAACGCGCCCGGAACCGCGAGGCAAAACAACGGCTGCATCATCGGCAAAACCAGTTTGTGATGCGAAAAAGCGATTTGGCAGGCGATGACAAAAATAATTGTCGCCGTGATGAGCAGCGCAACTTTGAGCAATGCGTTGCCGATGTATAGGCAAATTACCAATCCGAGCAAGAGCATTGCCAATGCAAGAAGGACGTTCTGCCACTGCGGAGTCACTGTCAGCCATGAATTGTGCAACAACGCTACAATAATTTGCGCCTGAATTTCCGGGCCGGGCATTTCGCCGAACGGTGTTGTATGAATGTCATGAAAAATTTCCGCTGTCGGGCCGACTACCACAATTTTATTGCTGAAAATCATTCCGCCGTTGAATCCTTCACCACCACCATTCCATAAACTATCCACAAACATTTCTTCTACCGGCAATGGACGGTAAGTTCCGGCAGAACCTTGGAAATCAATAAACTCCAATTGAGTTGAGATCGGTGAAATTATTTTGTCCTTGAATTTTTTGGCAGCCAGCAAGGTGCTATGTGTCAGATTGTCCGGAATCTGATTTTCACCCACCATTTTTTTTATATACGCGACAATTCGCGGGTCAAATCCGGAGGGATTTTCCAATATTTCTCGTTCAGCAGAGGTATTATATCTAGCGCGACGCACAACATCATCACGATCTGACCAGATGTTGACAAGACCAACGACTGATTCCGTGCCTGGAAGCAACAATCTGCTATTGGGAACAGTCAGTTTTTTACTTTTATATTGAGTCGGATCCTTTTCATCAGCAAACATTTCGCCGATGACGACTCGGTCTTTGTATTTTTGAACCGCTTTGGCAAGCTCATCATCGCCATCTGTCTCACTGGCAAATACAAAGTCGAACATCACCACTTTCGCGCCGCCGCTCATTAATTTTTCCAACACCGCCGCATAAACACGACGATCCCACGGCCAAGGCTGTTGCATCAGTTGTAGCGCCGGTGAAGCAGCAACCTCATTTGTGGAGAGCGCGTCGAGTTGAAATGCTGTTGTCCCGATTCCAACCAACCTGATGTCAGAGTCAGGCAATCTTTCGCCTCGTAACAAATAACGGCGGTCAATCAACGCGCCTTCGGCTTTTTGCCAAAGTTCGGAATTGGTCAGCCACGGCGTTTCGGTCAGCACGAAAATGAACAGGCCGAATCCGGCGATGATCCACTTGGAGTATTGGCGCAAAAATTTGACCATGAGAAATTGGTTCGGCGATTTCCGTTCCACGTTAAATCGCAAGCCGCAGCGCGCAACTCAAGGAAATTCTGGAATTGAGGATGAGAGTGGTGCCCCGGCAAGGATTCGAACCTTGGACCAATTGATTAAGAGTCAACTGCTCTACCAACTGAGCTACCGAGGCGACACAGGTATAAATTTTATTCCAATAAAATGGCGAACGGCAAGTTCTATCTCGAAATCCCAACGGAAAATGTGTTTGTCGAAACCAAATTAATTTTTACCAATTTGTTTGAAGCTTCTGAATCACCTTGTGCGGCTGCTTTTTGCAGCCAAAAAATTGCGAGGGTTTTATTTGTCTCGCAACCGAGGCCGACCAAGTAATGTTCACCAAGACTGCATTGTGCGGAGGCGCTGCCATTTGTGGCTTGCGGCTGCAACCAACGAACGGCATTTGTCTGTCCAGACAACATTTTGTCGCGCGCGATTTTTTGTGCTTTCTCTTTTTGCTTTTCATTAAAAGCATCCGTTTCAGCCTGCCATTTTTTCAGTTCCTTTATTTTTTCAGGAGTAATCGTCATATACCCTGCATCCCAAAGCTCAATTGTCTTTCCAAGAAAATTTGTTGTTCCAATTTGTTTGGCTTCAAAGTTCAATTTTTGGCCTTCTGCTACGCCATCTATCGGATAATTGACAATCAAAATTTCCTTTTGAAAAATATATTCTTCACCGACTTTTACCGATGTGCTGCCGCCACTCATAAAATTCCCTTCGGATGCTCCTCCCCATGATTCAGTTCTCGTAATGTCTCTTTTTGGAGACCAGTTCAAAAGGATCGAATTGCCATAAACATTTTCAACGGTGGCTATAATTCTGGTATCTGCCGAGGCCAAAATTGCAATAAAACAAAATCCGACAATTAGGTTAAGTTTTATTTTCATGGTTTAACCTTTTTGCATTTGCTTCGGTTCCACGCAATTCAAATCGGCTCGCCTGACGATTTCGTCAATGCGCGATAATCTTCCACGAGCTTGTGCGTGATTTTTCCCGGCTTGCCGTTGCCGATGACGCGACCGTCAATCTTCACCACTGGAATCAATTCCGCGCCCGTGCCGGTCAGGAAACATTCGTCCGCATTGAACAGATCGTAGCGCGTCAGGTTCGGCTCGGACACTTTCAATCCGGCTTCCTGCGCCAACCCGATGACCGTCTGCCGCGTGATGCCGTAAAGTGCGCCGGCAGAAAGCGGCGGCGTGAGCAGTTCGCCATTTTTGACGATGAACAGATTGTCGCCGGTGCATTCGGCCACGAAACCTTCCGCGTTCAACATCACGGCTTCTTCGCAGCCGCCGTTGTTCGCCTCGATTTTAGCGAGAATGTTGTTCAGATAATTCAGCGACTTGATGGCGGGGTTGAGCGTGCTGTGCAGATTGCGCATCGTCGGCACGGTGATGATGTCCAAACCGCGCTGATAAAATTCCGGCGGATAAAGCTGAATCTTATCCGCGATGATGATGATGGACGGATGCTTGCAACTTTTTGGATTCAAACCGAGCGAACCGATTCCGCGCGTCACAATGAGGCGAATGTAACCGTCGCGAAGTTTATTTGCGCGGCAAGCTTGAACCGTCGCTTTCATCAACGCTGAATGCGACATCGGGATCTGGAGCAGGATTGCTTTGGCAGAACAAAACAGCCGGTCAATGTGTTCTTTCAATTTGAACACGCGACCGTTGTAAGCGCGGATGCCTTCAAAAATTCCATCGCCGTAAAGCAATCCGTGGTCGAACACCGAAATTTTCGCGTCGCGTTCGCCGTAAAATTTGCCATCAATAAAAATTTTCATGCCGGTTTGGTTAGCGTATTTCAATCAATGCGGTGAAGCAAACGGGATTATTCCGGCAATTTTTCGGCAACTTTCTCGCTTTTGTTTTCAACTTTATTTCCTTTGCCAAGAACGATGACGTGCGGCTTCCAGTTTTTTGCCTCGGCTTCGGTGAAAATTCCAAAATTCATGATCGTCAGCAAATCGCCTTTTTTGCCGAGATGCGCCACCGCGCCGTTCATGATAATTTCGCCCGCGCCGGATTTGCCCCGAATGACGTAAGTTTCAAAACGCTCGCCGTTGGCCATGTTGCCGCAAAGGATGCGCTCGTATTCGCGCAAGCCGACCTTGTCCAAAATGTCGCCGGAAATCGTCAGGCTGCCTTCGTAATTGACGTTGCCGCCCGTGACAGTCGCGCGATGAATTTTTGATTTGAGCAAATGAATTTGCATGAGCCATTGATTATAGCGCGCCGCGCGGCTACTTCAACTTGAGAAAATTTTTCAGAATCGTCCGGCCATTTTCCGTGAGGATGCTTTCGGGATGAAATTGCACGCCCCAAATCGGCAGCGACTTGTGCTTCACGCCCATGATCTCGCCTTCGTCCGTCTCGGCGGTGATTTCCAGAACGTCCGGCATCGTGTCGCGCTTGATGACGAGCGAATGGTAACGCGTCGCGGAAAATGGATTCGGCATTCCGGCGAACAAATCTTTTTCGTTGTGCTTAATCGGCGACGTTTTTCCGTGCATCATGCGGTAATTCACGATGACTTCCGCGCCGAACGTGTGGCCGATGCACTGATGGCCGAGGCAAACGCCAAAAACCGGAATACCTTCGCGTGAAAATGTGCGGATGACTTCGTTCGACAAGCCGGATTCGCGCGGCGAACACGGACCAGGCGAAACGAGAATGCGCTCCGGCTTGAGCGCGCGGATTTCTTCCAGCGAAATTTCATCGTTTCGTTTCACCTGCAACTCCGCGCCCAGCTCGCCAAGATATTGCACGAGGTTGTAGGTGAACGAATCGTAGTTGTCTAAAACAAGAATCATTTCAGCCACAGATTAACACAAATGAACACAAGTTTGAAACCGCTAATCCGCGCTAATTTTCGCTTAATAATTTCACAAACCGGAAAATCAGCGTTTATCAGCGAAGATTAGCGGTTAAAATTTCTTCGATCAATCCTTGTGGCACTTTTTGCCCCCAAATGACCTTGCCGATTTTTTTGGCGAGAACAAATTTGATTTCGCCGCCACTGACTTTTTTGTCGAGACTCATCGCCGCAAAAAGCTTCTGGCACCGCGCGGGATTTAATTTGATTTGCGTCGGCAAACCGGCGCGCGCGAATAAATTTTCAATTCGCCCAACGTCGCGTTGCGGCAGGCTAAGAATTTTTTGAGACAATTTTGCCGCAGCGACTTGTCCAATTGCAATCGCTTCGCCGTGCAAAAATTTTCCGTAGCCCGAACTGTTTTCAATCGCATGACCAATGGTGTGGCCGAAATTCAAAATGGCGCGCAAGCCGGCTTCCGTTTCATCTTTGCCAACGACTTCGGCTTTGATTTCACAACAGCGCGCGATAATTCCAGAAAGTATTTTGGTTTCCCGTTTCAAAATTTTCGGCAAATCGCGTTCGAGTTGCGCAAACAATTTTGCGTCGGAAATGATTCCGTATTTGATGACTTCGGCGAGGCCGGCGCGAAATTCGCGTTCAGGCAACGTTTTCAACGCATCCAAATCGCACAGCACAAGTCGCGGCTGGTAAAAAGCGCCGACGAGATTTTTTCCCGCGCGCAGATTGACGCCGGTTTTTCCGCCGACGGAACTGTCCACTTGCGCGAGCAGCGTCGTGGGCGCTTGGATGAAATCAATTCCACGCAAATAAGTCGCGGCGACAAATCCGGCCAAATCGCCGACGACTCCGCCGCCGAGCGCGACGATGAATGATTTTCTTTCGAGCCGATGCGCTGCAAGCTGGTCGTAGCAAGTTTGGACCGTTTTCAAACTTTTTGCAGTCTCGCCTGAAGGAACCGTGATTAAAATAGTTTCAAATCCGGCGTTGGCCAAAGATTCATAAGCCGTTTTTGCAAATCGTTTGCCGACGTTTGCATCGGTGATGATGGCACAACGGCCGCCGAGTTTCAGGCGCGCGCATTCGCCGCCGAGCTTTTGCAAAAGACCCGGCGCGATTTTGATCGCGTAACTACGGCTGCCAAGTTGGACGGAAACGGTGCGCACAAGCGGAGAATAAAGATTGAAAGGAGATTGCGAAACAAAAAAGCCCGCACGATTTTATTCGCACGGGCAAAATTGGTTGCGGGGGCAGGATTTGAACCTGCGGCCTTCAGGTTATGAGCCTGACGAGCTACCGGGCTGCTCCACCCCGCGATTAGGAACAGCCATTATGCCATCGAAATTCGCTTGCGCAAGTTGTTTTTAGAACGGGCAAACGCCGTAACGAATCCAATAGCCGCCCAGCTTTGCGTATTCCAAATAAATGCGCTTGGTCAAAAGACGCGTCCACTCACTTCGTTTGAAGGCAAAATAAGATGGGCGCGAATAAAATTTTATTTCCGGCGCGTAATGCCGGAAACAATCCAATGTCCGACGTGAGTGATACCACGATGTAACAAGTATCGCGCTGCGAATTTTTTGCTGGCGAAGCAATGCGATGGTGAACTGCGCATTTTCTTTTGTCGTGCGCGAGTTTGGTTCGACTTGGATGACGTTTCGCGGGATTCCGTTCTCAATCAAAATCCGTTGATTGATTTCGTCGTCTCCGGCTCCGCTGACGATGATGCGGGACGCGTCGCCATTTTTGAAAAGTTCCGCCGCGCGTCCGGGTCTTTCATGCGATCCGCCGCCAAGAACAACAATCGCGTCGGCCTTCACCGGCCCGCTGTCAACGCACAGAAATTTTTGCGGAAAGACAATTGCGGCGGCGAACAGCGCGGAAAATAAAACCGCCAGCGCCAGAGCAATCCGCAAAATCCATTTTCGTTTTCGGTTCACCGCATTGAACATCGCAATTTACTTTAAGCGTGTCATGCTCAATTCATGTGCTCGCGCTGGTGTAACGGCGCAAAGAAAATCGCCAGAACCATTCCGAGATCGCCGCCCATACAATTCCCAAACCCAGCAGCCAAAGCCACATGGATGGCGAAGTGATTGTGTTCGTCAATACGCGCACCGGCACGTTTGAGACCAATAAAATCGGCAGCGCGAAGGTAAACACCGCCTTGAACGCGCCGCGAAACACTTCATCCGGCATCCGTGCGATGTTGAACAGATTGTAATAGCCCCACACGATGCCTTGCGCCCGCACCGTCCAAAAACTGATCGCCGCCAGCATGAACATCAGCGAATAATGAATGAAAATTCCGACGACGCACAACGCCGCGAAGGAACAAAATTGTGTGAGCGTCGGATGCAAATCCAATTTTCCAGCCGCCCAAATCATCACGCACACGGCGAACAGCGCATTGACGAACGCGCCCAAATCCACTTGCCGCGTCGAGACGATGAAGCGTGTGTTGACGGGCAGGGCGAGTAGAAAATCCATTTTGCCAGTGCGCACGAGTTCCGAAAGGCCAGTGCAATTCGTCAGGAAAAATGCCTGATAGATTTGCTGGATGAAATTGCTCGCGCCAACGAGCAAGACCATTTGCCATTTCGTCCACGAGCCGATGGAATTGGTCTGCGAATAAACGACGGTGACAAAACTCAATTGCAGCCCGAACCAAAGCACTTCGACAACGATCCACAAGATGAAGTTGCCCTTGAACGACATTTCACGCGCTACGGAATTTTTCCAAAGCGCGGCGTAAATTATCAGATAACGTTTCAGGTTCATCGTTCGACCTAAATTATCACGATACCAAATTAGGGCAAAATTTAAACATTTCATATCATCATATCCTGATACGTTGATTTTTAATTTGCATGGCAGAAAGCTTTCCGTTAATTTTCAGCCGGTTAATTTGCATTAAACCGATGTCGGACAGAATCGAACATCTGCAACGCCTGTTGCACGAGCGCATCGTCATCATTGATGGCGCGATGGGCACGATGATCCAGCAGCACAAGCTGGATGAGGCGGCGTTTCGTGGTGCGCGATTCACTTCATGGAGTGGCAAAGACCTCAAAGGTCTGAACGATCTCCTGAACGTCACGCAGCCGCAGGTCATCGAAGGGATCCACCGCCAATATCTCGAAGCGGGCGCGGACATCATCGAGACGAACACGTTCAACGCGCAATCCATCTCGCTTGCGGATTACGGGCTGGAATCGCTGGCTTACGAACTCTCGAAGGCGGGCGCGGAATGCGCGCGGCGCGCGGCGGATGCGGTTGAAAAATCGCAGCCGGGTCGCATTTGTTTTGTCGCTGGCGCAATTGGGCCGACGACGAAAACATCTTCAATTTCAACCGACGTGAACAATCCCGGCGCACGCGGCACGAATTACGACGAACTGGTCACGGCGTATTCGGAACAATTAAATGGTTTGCTCGATGGCGGCGCGGACGTGCTGCTCGTGGAAACAATTTTTGACACACTCAACGCGCGCGCGGCATTTTTTGCGATTCAAAATGTTTTTGACCAGCGCGGCATCAGTCCATTGGCCTACGGCGCTAAAGTTGAAACTGGAAGAAAAATCGTTCCGATTCTCGCATCGGTCACCTTCATCCAAGCGGGCAGCAATCGCGGTGTGACTGGCCAGACGGTCGAGGCATTTTGGAATTCCATTTCCAACGTGCCGCTGTTGAGCGTCGGAATGAATTGCGCGCTCGGACCAAAAGAATTGCGTCCGCTCATCGAGGAACTTTCCGGCATCGCGCCGATTTATGTCAGCGCGTATCCGAACGCCGGGTTGCCGAATCCGCTGTTGCCGACGGGCTTTCCAGAAACACCCGAATCGTTCGCGCCGCAATTGCGCGAGTGGGCGCAGAATGGGTGGCTCAACATCGTCGGCGGTTGTTGCGGCACAACGCCGCCGCACATCAAGGCGATTGCCGAAGCGGTAAAAAATTTACCGCCACGAAAAATTCCGACAATTGAACCGTATTTGTGCTTGAGCGGATTGGACGCACTCACCGTCCGGCCGCAGACAAATTTCCTGAACATCGGCGAGCGCACGAACGTCGCCGGTTCGCCCAAGTTCGCGCAGCTCATCAAGGCCGGCGATTACGAGGCCGCGCTCGCCATCGCGCGCCAGCAGGTCGAGAATGGCGCGCAGGTCATTGACGTCTGCATGGACGAAGGGATGATTGACGGCGTCGCCGCGATGCACCGTTTTCTCAACCTCATCGCGAGCGAGCCGGACATCTGCAAAGTGCCGGTGATGGTGGATTCCTCGAAATGGGAAGTCATTGAAACTGGGCTGAAATGTCTTCAGGGCAAAGGCATCGTGAATTCCATTTCGCTCAAGGAAGGCGAGGAAAAATTTCTGCATCACGCGAAGCTCGTCCATCGCTACGGCGCGGCGGTCGTCGTGATGGCTTTTGACGAACTCGGCCAGGCGGATTCGTTTGAGCGAAAAATTTTAGTATGCAAACGTGCTTATGATTTGCTCGTCGAAAAAGTCGGCTTTCCGTCGCAAGACATTATTTTCGATCCGAACGTGCTGACTGTTGGCACGGGTTTGGAGGAACACGCGAATTACGCCGTGGATTTCATCCGCGCGACGCAGTGGATCAAAGAAAATCTGCCGCACGCAAAAGTCAGCGGCGGCATCAGCAACATTTCGTTTTCGTTTCGCGGCAACAACGCCGTGCGCGAGGCGATGCACAGCGCGTTTTTGTATCACGCGATTCGCGCCGGACTCGACATGGGCATCGTCAACGCCGGAATGCTCGAAGTCTACGAGGAAGTCCCGAAAGAGCTTTTGGGATTGGTGGAGGACGTTTTGCTGAATCGCCGCGAGGACGCGACGGAACGGCTGATCAAATTCGCCGAGTCGGTGAAACAAAAAGGCAAAGCGGAAATTGTCGAGGACGAATGGCGAAAAAATTCCGTTGAAGAACGCCTGTCGCACGCGCTCGTGAAGGGCATTGTGGATTTCATTGACGCCGACACCGAGGAAGCGCGCCAGAAATACGCCAAGCCGCTGCTCGTCATCGAAGGCCCGCTCATGAGCGGCATGAACGTCGTCGGCGATTTGTTCGGTTCGGGCAAAATGTTTTTGCCGCAAGTCGTCAAATCCGCGCGCGTGATGAAAAAAGCCGTCGCATATCTGCAACCGTTTCTCGAAGCCGAAAAATCTTCTGGCGCCGCGAAGACGCAGGGGAAAATTCTTTTGGCGACCGTCAAAGGCGACGTTCACGACATCGGCAAGAACATCGTCGGCGTCGTGTTGCGTTGCAACAATTACGAGATCATTGACCTCGGCGTCATGGTGCCGTGCGAAAAGATTTTGCAGACGGCGATTGATGAGAAGGTGGACATCATCGGCTTGAGCGGACTCATCACGCCGTCGCTGGACGAGATGGTCCACGTCGCGCGCGAGATGGAACGCAAAGGTCTGACGTTGCCGCTTCTCATCGGCGGCGCGACGACGAGCAAGGCGCACACGGCGGTGAAGATTGCGCCGAATTTTGGCCAGCCGGTTGTCCACGTTCTCGACGCGAGTCGCGCCGTGCCGGTGGCGAGTAATTTGATCAGCTCGGAACACAAACCGAAATTCGCCGCGCAAATCCGCGAGGAATACGACCGCGTCCGCGCGACGCACAGCAGCCAGACGGTAAAATTGTTGTCGCTCGAAGCGGCGCGCAAGAACGCGCCTAAGCTGAAGTTTGATGATTTGGCGAAACCGGAATTTACCGGCGTGCGCGTTTTAGCTCCTGACGTTGGTAGGGCGGGCAGTCCTCTGCCCGCCGAGCGGCGCACACGGAGTGACGCGCCCTACCCTGTTTCGCTTTCCGATCTTGTTCCGTTCATTGACTGGTCGCCATTTTTTCATACCTGGGAATTGCGCGGCGTTTATCCGAAAATTTTGCAGCACGAAAAGCACGGCGAAGAAGCGACGAAACTTTTTTCCGACGCGCAGAAATTGCTCGATGAGATTGTCAGCAAGAAACTGATCCAACCGAAAGCGGTTTATGGATTCTTTCCGGCTAATCGCATCGGCGACGACGTGGAACTTTACACCGACGAATCCCGCACGAAAGTTTTGACGACGTTTCATTTTCTCCGTCAGCAGATTGAAAAAGGCGACGGCACGCCAAATTGGTGTCTAGCGGATTTTATTGCGCCACGGGAGGGACAGCGTGCCGCTGTCCCAAATATCAGGGACGGCGAC
>DASQOZ010000033.1:0-9502 GCA_035644195.1 Candidatus Methylomirabilota bacterium
CGCGAATCAACTTGTGCCGCGTGTTCAGCAGCAGCACTTGCAACGTCTCCCGATCCTTCATCAAGTTGTTTGCGCGCAACAATGCGACGACGTTTTCAGGATTGTCCAAGACCGGCGATTCAAATTGAAGTTCGCCCGCCATTTTTCGCGCCAGCGCAAAAGCCGCCACGAGCGTCACCGCTTTGTCGCGACCGATGCCGCGAACTTTTTGCAAATCGGCGACCGACGTTCGCGCGAGCGATTGAAGCGTGCCAAATTTTTGAAGCAATTGCCTGCCGATTTCCACGGCGTTCGCGCCCTTCAAACCCGTTCGCAAAAGAATCGCAATCAACTCCGCGTGGCTCAACGCATCCGCGCCGAGGGCGGCGAGCCGTTCGCGCGGGCGCTCGCTTGCCGGCTGGTCTTTGAGGCGTAAACTTTCTGACATGAGTGGACGATAAGTTTTTTTACGCGTTCTGAAAACTTGAATCTTGCATATTGAAGCCCAATTTTGGCATCGGGAAAGAGCAATCTCGCACCGTAATAGATGTGCTGGCAATGGCCTGATTGACTATGGAAAATTCTTCTTCTATTCTGAATTGCCATTATGCCTAATGTGTATTGCGTTCGAGCCGATTCTGGTATTTTTGCTAACAATTTTGTCAAAGGTGAATACATCGCCATTGGGTGGGAAAACATCAATGACTTGAGTGGTGTAAAAATCCCAGAAGAGCTTAATCCGATTTATAGAAAAGCCTATCCAGACGATACATCCAATCTTGTTGTCGGCCAACAGGTCGGCCAGCTCGTTCGTTTCCTGTTCGGAATTCAACCTAGCGATTACGTCATTACCCCGGATGCGGACACAGAATTTCTACATATTGGCGTAGTGCAACCTTCACCCCTATATTTTTACGACAACGGTAGCGATGGATGCCGGTATCGCCATCGGAGAACTTAATATAACTTGGTGGCATCGTCTCGGCCAAGCTGAATACGTAGCTATATGGAAGTTCAATCTGAAACGCCCAAGGCCGATCCGCTCACGCTGTCGCAACGAAAGGCGGTTGACGCGCGCGGCAATATCGTCGTCATGGCCGGCGCAGGCACAGGCAAAACCACAACTCTCGTCGAACGCTGCCTTGATTGCCTCGCCCGTGAACGAGCATCGCTTGATGGGCTGCTCATCGTCACGTTCACCGAAGCTGCCGCCAGTAAAATACGTAAAGATCTTCGCGCCGCGCTTAAAAAAAAATCGCGCGAAACTTCCGATCCGCATTTTTCCGAGCAGCTCGCTTTGTTTGACGCGGCGCATATCGGCACGTTGCACAGCTTTTGTTTCAAACTCGCGCGCGAACATTTTCACGAACTTGGCCTCGACCCGCAGATTTCCATTTTGGACGAAGGCCAGACACGGTTGCTCGCCGACGAAACGCTCGAAGAACAATTCAATTCGCACTATGAAAACGAAGACGAATTTTCGCTGGCCGTCCAGGACTTGATCAAAATTTACGGCAATGGCCGCGACGAAAAAATCCACGCCCTTCTTTTGCGTTTGCACAATTACATTCAAACCCGCGCCGACGCTGAACATTGGCTTGCGGGACAGATTGAAAAATTTTCCGTTGTCGAACCAGTCCAATGGCGCGAATGGTTTTCCGCAGCGATTTCTGATTGGCGCAAAGAATGGACGCCGCTGCCAGAAAATTTACGCGGTGAAAACCTCAAAGCCGTCGAGTGCCTTGAAATTCTCAAGCAGTTCAAATCGCCGGATGTTTTCAAAAAAATTCTCGCAGCCGATGAAATTTGGCCGCCGCGAAAGAAAACGGTTTTGCGCGAGCCGTTGAAGGATTTATTTGACGACGCCAAATTTTTGAATTCACTCGTTGCCATAAAGGAAAACGATCCTCTCGCCGAAGATTGGAATTGGGTTCGCGTCCACATGAAAACACTTTTACAGCTTGCCAAAGAATTCTCCGAAAAATTTTCCGCGCGCAAACGCGCCGACGGAGTTTTGGATTTCCATGATCTCGAACAATTTGCGCTGAAATTGCTTTGGAATTTTGAAGCCGAGAAGCCGACGGAAATCGCCGAACGCTGGCGTCAAAAATTGCGCTTCGTTTTCGTGGACGAATATCAGGACATCAATGCCGCGCAGGACAAAATCATTTCCGCGCTTTCCCGCGATGGCGCAGATGCGAATCGCTTTCTTGTCGGCGACGTGAAGCAGAGCATTTATCGCTTTCGGCTGGCGGATCCGAAAATTTTCCGAGATTACGCTAAAAACTGGCATGGCAAAAACAGCCAGACGATTCCTTTGGCGGAGAATTTTCGCAGCCGCGAACCGCTTTTGAACTTCGTCAATTCACTTTTCGGGCCGCTCATGCGCGAAGAAGTCGGCGGCGTAAATTATGACGACGAGGCGAAATTAAAATTCGGCTCGCCCGAAACACGCGCGGATTTCAGCGCAGCAAAAGATCCGTCGCCGCGCGCGGAATTGCTTTTGCGCTTCGCAAAAAATCGCAGCGACAATTCTGAAGGCGAAAATGACAATGCCGATTTGGCGGATTTGGAAGAATCGGAAAAGGAAGCGTGGATGCTCGCAATGCGGCTGTTGGAATTGAAAAATTCGCAGCACGAAATTTGGGATGATGAAGAGAAAATTTTCCGCGCCGTTGAATGGCGCGACATGGCGATTTTGCTGCGCGCGCCATCGGGCAAGGCGGAAATCTTTGCGAAACAATTTGAGCGTGCGGAAATTCCATTAACCGTCGAGCGCGGCGGATTTTACGATAGCAGTGAGATTTCCGATTTGCTGGGCGTGCTGCAATTGCTCGACAATCCGTTGCAGGACGTTCCGCTCATCGCCGTCTTGCGTTCGCCGCTCGTCGGTTTGTCGCTGGATGGACTGGCAGAAATTCGTTTGCTCCAAAGCGGAAAATTTTGGTTCGCGCTGAATCAAGCCCAAAGCCAAAAATCCAAAATTCAAACTGAAACGCGGGCGAAGATTGAAATCTTTTTGAATCGCTTTATCCGTTGGCGAAAAATGGCAAGGCAGATTTCGCTCTCACAATGTCTCGAAGAAATTTTGGACGAAACGCATTACGCCGACTGGCTCAAATCGCGTCCGCGCGGCGCGCAACGGCGCGCAAATGTCCGGCGTTTTTTGAATCTGGCCGAAAAATTTGACCAGTTTCAGCGACAGGGGCTTTTTCGTTTTCTGAAATTCGTCGAAGCGCGGCGCGAAATCGAAGCCGAACCGGACGTTGCGCCGGTTGCTACGGAAAATGCCGTTCGACTGATGAGCATTCACCAAAGCAAAGGCCTGGAATTCCCGGTCGTAGCCCTCGCCGATCTGGCGAAAAATTTCAACGAGCAGGATTTGCGCGGCGAAATCATTTTGGACGAACAATTCGGTTTGTGTCCGCGCGTCAAGCCGCCGAAAGCCGGCGGGAGTTACCCAAGCTTGTCCTATTGGCTCGCGCAAAAAAATCAGCGGCGTGAATTGCGCGGCGAGGAATTGCGCCTGCTTTACGTCGCGCTCACACGCGCGCGCGACACGTTGATTTTGACCGGCAACATTTCGCAAAAAAAATGGGAGGCGGTTTGGACGGAAAACAGCGCAATCACGTCGCAAAAAATTCTGGCGGCAAAAAATTACGCGGACTGGCTTGGGCTGTGGTTCGCGATTCAGGGTTCAGGGTTCAGGGTTCAAGACGCAACATTGGGCGAATTGCTGCATTTGCGTTGGCGGATTGTGGAAGACGGAGATCTCGCCGTTGAAAAACAAGCGGCGGAGAAGATTGAAAAAGAACTGCCGTTGCTTGATGACAAAACAAAGCAAAAGTTGCGCGACATTTTGAGTTGGAATTACAAATTCAGCGCAGCAACAGCGCGAAAGGCGAAGTCGTCCGTCACAGCATTGCGGCATGAGATGGAGGAATTGGACGATGAGGCGGAACAAGTTTTCAGTTTTCAGTTTTCAGAAAAGCGGCTCGCGGGGACGCTCGCCCCACCAGTTCAAAATCGGAAATTGAGCGCAGCGGATGCGGGACTCGCCCATCACAAATTTCTCCAGCATTTTTTGCTGGCCGGGACAATGGATTTGAAATCGCTTGAAGCCGAAGCAAGACGTTTGCAGCGGGAAAATATTTTGTCAGAGGCAGAATGCGAAGTTTTGAATTTGAAAAACCTCGCGGCGTTTTGGAACTCTGATTTTGGAAAGGATATTCTTGCGAATGCGGCGAATGTCCGGCGCGAATTGCCGTTCACGGCAAAATTCAGCCCGGCCGAATTGGACGAAATTCTCGGAACAAAGTCCGGCGCAAACCTTGAAAATGAGTTTGTCGTCGTTCAAGGCGTCGCAGATTTGGCCGTGCTGATGCCAAAGCAAATCTGGCTGGTGGATTTCAAGACCGATGAATTCCGCGCGGCGGATTTGCCGGAAAAAATCAAAATGTATTCGCCGCAATTGAAACTTTACGCGCGCGCGCTGGAAAAAATTTATTCGCGCCCGGTCGAAAATTGCCGGCTGCATTTTTTATCGGCGCAGCGGACGGAGAAAATTTAATTCGGCGGCTGGAGCGTAAGTTGATCTTCCGAATTTTCATTTGCCGGCTCCGACAGTTCGGATGGAGCAGGTTCTTCGACAGCCGCATTTGCTTCGCGCACTTTCACGACGGTAGGCCGAAGCAATTTTCCCTGAAATGTAAAGCCGGTCGCGACTGTCTCGGCGACGACCGCGCCATCAGCCGGCTTTGTTTCGCCGACAGATTGATGGCGTTCGGCGTCGAACGGCTCATCCGGCGCGGGAACGAACGGCGTGAGTCCCATGCGACGCGCCGTGCTGCGGCAGGCGTTCTGAAAATTTTCAATCTGCGCGGCCAATTGCGGCTGGCCGGAGCGTGACGCGGCGCAAGACAGCGCGTAAATGTGGTCCAAAATCCGCACGAGCGTTTGAAGCCATTCGCTTTCGTTGCGATGCAATTTTTCCGCTTCCAGCCGCAGCGTGGCTTTTTCGCTGTCGTTCATTTTTTGCATGAAATCGGCAAATTGTCGGACTTCCTCGGCCATTTTATCGGCGATTTCCTTTGCGTTGGTGGAAGTTTTTTCCGCCTGCGTCTGGACGTTCGACCATTCGTTCGTCGCGGAAGAAATCTGCGTTGCGACGACTTTGAGATTCTGGATTTTTTCTGCAACCTCGCCCAGCGCCTCGGCTTCAATGAATTTTCCCATCACGCGATAATCGAGAACGAACGGCAGACATCCGAGCACCGCACCGACGGCGACGCAGGCGGCGGGAATCTCCCAATGACTGAACGCTTTCGGCGCGTTCCATGCGAAAAGAAATCCGAACGTCATCAGCACGGCGGCGCCAAATAAAAACGGCCACTTCGGAATTTTTAATTTGTTCAAAGGATTTTCCATCACGCCGAGTTTCGGAAAAATTTATCGCGAGCGCAAATGAAATAGCCGCGAAGAAACACAACGCAAAAATAATTTCTTGCGTGTCCTTTGCGCTCTCTTGCGGCAAATTTTCGTCCGTGCGCATTTGCGTCATTTTCAATCCGGCGGCTCGCGGCAACAAGGCGCGGCGCTTTCGTCGCCATCTCGATGAGATCGGCGTGGCTTCGGCGCTGAAAGCCACTGCCGCCCCGGGCGACGCGCGGCGGCTCGCGACGGAAGCGGTCGCGGAAAAATATGATTTGATCGTAGCCGCCGGCGGCGACGGCACGGTCAACGAAGTGCTCAATGGCATCGGCGACGCGCCGGACGGTTTTGAAAAAGCGCGGCTTGGCGTGCTGCCGCTCGGCACGGTCAACGTTTTTGCGCGCGAATTGAAAATTCCGTTGAACATCGAACGCGCGTGGGAAGTTTTGCAACGCGGCCGGGAAACAAAAATAGATTTGCCACGCGCGGAATTTTCAAAGGACGGCATCCGCAAGAAAATTTATTTCGCGCAATTGGCCGGTGCCGGTCTGGATGCGCGCGCCATCGAGCTTGTGGACTTTTCTGTGAAGAAAAAAATCGGGCCGTTGGCGTATGTCATCGCCGGGTTGAAAGCGTTGCGCGAGCAAAAACCGCAAATCAAGGTTTCGGCGAACAGCCAAACTTTTTCCGGCGAACTGATTTTGATTGGCAACGGAAAATTCTACGGCGGCGCGTTTCAGATTCTTCCACAGGCAGATTTGCGAGACGGCATTTTGGAAGTCTGCATTTTTCCACGCGTAGATTTTCCGACGCTGTTTCGCTGTGTTCCCGGTTTTCTTGCGCGCCGACGACTGCCTGAAAAAATCGTCCAACGGTTTCGCGCGGCGGCTTTTGAACTGACTTGCGAATCGCAGGCGGCCTTTGAATTGGACGGCGAATGGATCGGCCATTTACCGGTGAAATTTTCAATCGAGCGCGAGAAACTACGCGTGGTTTGTTGAAAAATGGTGGGTTGGGAGAGACTCGAACTCTCGACCAATGCCTTAAAAGGGCACTGCTCTACCGACTGAGCTACCAACCCGCCAAAGACAATCATCTTAATTCACTCGCGCCAACGCGCAAGGTTTTTTGCATCGTCGGAAAGGCCCCACTAATTTTTCCTTTTACGAAAAGCCCGTAAAATGCTTTTATCCGGCCATGACGCGCGTGAAATTTTGGGGTGTGCGCGGTTCAATCCCCACGCCGGGGCCGGGCACGGCGTATTATGGCGGCAACACGTCCTGCGTGGAAGTGCGCAGCGGCGACGAAATCATCATCCTCGACGCGGGCACCGGCTTGCGCGCGCTCGGCGCGGCGTTGATGGCCGAATTCAAAAATCAGCCCCTTAATCTCACGATGCTGCTCACACACACGCATTGGGATCACATCCACGGCATCCCGTTTTTTGCGCCGATTTACAATCCCAAATGCCGCCTGCGAATTCTCGGTTGCGTCGGCGCGCGCAAGGGACTCGTCGAAGCGCTGACCGGCCAGATGGAAAGCACTTACTTTCCCGTGCCGTTCGCCAAAGTGCCCGGCAACATCGAAGTTGAGGAATTTAAGGAACTGAATTTCGACATCGGGCCGTTCGTCATCCGCGCCCAACGCGCGAACCATCCCGGCCTGTGCGTCGGCTACCGGCTGTTCACGCCCGACGGTTTGATCTGCTTTTTTCCCGACACCGAGCCGCGCACCGGCGGCGATGACCGCGAGATGATTGAATTCATCCGCGATTCCGACGTGCTCATCCACGACGCGCAATACGATGCCGCCGAATACAAAACGCACATGGGCTGGGGCCACGGCTGCGTGGACGACACCGTGATGCTCGCGCTGCAAGCGAAAGTCAAACACCTCTGCCTGTTCCACCACGACCCCGACCACGACGACGAAAAAATTGACCGCTTCGTGAAACATGCGCGGCAAATTGTGCGCAAGCGAAAGGGAAAAATGAAAGTGGACGCCGCGCGCGAAGGAATGACGATTCAGTTGGGTGGAAAAAGTTAAAACTACAAACCACAAAAAACTAAATCCGATGAAAAAAGCTCTCTGCACCATCGCTGCCGCCGCTCTACTTTGTGGCTGTGCTTCGACGATAAAATATCCGGCTTATCCCGCAGCGGTAAATTGGGGGAAAGATGTTAAGATTCTTGGACAAGTTACTACGGATTCAGGGCCTTGGCCGTTGTCGCTAAATTCGCCACCGCCGGACTACACTTATTATTCTGCATTGCAAGAAAAAGCCGCGACGCAATATCAAGTGCCCAAAAGTCAGGTCGTTCTCGGCGAAGTTGCTGTGGATTATATGGCTGAAATGGTTGGAACGATTCGCAGTTGGAAAGCAACAGCCATTGCTGGACAAAATACAAACGCACCCATTATCCCAGATGCTCCATCAGCTCCATCAGCGCCGGAAAATCATTGGCTTGGAAATCTAAAATCGCCTCGAAAACAATGAGAAACATTCTTTGTATTATCGTTGCCGCCGCGCTACTGTGCGGTTGCGCTGGGACATATTTTACTTTTGATAAAGCGCGCGAAGTGCAAGTCGGCATGACTGAATCCGAAGTCCAAAAAATAATGGGGCGGCCATATTTGGTTACTACACATGGGGTGGATGATATTTGGGTTTATTCGTTTGCAACTGGTTTTGGAAGTGCCCGAACGGTTTCCTTTATTTTAACAAACGGCAAAGTATCATCGGTGCCGCGTATTCCGGCATCGTTTAATAAAGCTGGGAGTGGAATTACGGCAGCAACAGCTAAATAAATCGTAAGAAAAACTTCCTTTGTATCCGGCTTGAAAACAATTGGAATTGAACCGCAAACTTTTTAAGTAATCCAACTATTTTTGTTTTTCCCCATAATTAATCGCCATCGTGCTGCCGAGCAAATTATTTGCAATCCGGCAAATGCGCGTATAATGAGCTAATCATGAAAAAAATCGAAGCCATCATCAAACCGTTCAAGTTGGACGCCGTCAAAGAAGCGCTGGAGGCGCTCGGCGTTCTGGGCATGACCGTGACCGAAGTCAAAGGCTTTGGCCGTCAAAAAGGCCACACGGAAATTTATCGCGGCAGCGAATACGTCGTGGATTTTCTGCCGAAAATAAAAATTGAAACCGTCGTGGCCGATGCGCAGGTCAAAACCGCCGTCGAAGCCATCATCAAAGCCGCCAAAACCGGCAAGATCGGCGACGGGAAAATTTTCGTCTCGGCGATTGACGAGGCGATTCGCATCCGCACCGACGAACGCGGCGAAAACGCAGTGTGATTGGTCAAATTTATTGTAGCGGCGCTCTATGAGCGCCGTTTTCAGCGGTCACAGACCGCTGCTACAGCCAAAATCAATCCATCAACGCGGCAAAGCGAAGTCCGCGCGTGCTGACGCGAAGTTCCTTGAAACCAAATTCTTCCATCACGGATTCGTAAATCAAAACCCCGGTGAGAATCACATCGGCGCGCGATTTTGGCAGGCCGGGGATTTCCTTTCGCTTTTCCAGGGGCAACTTCCACAAATTTTTTCGATTCGATTTTATTTTTTCCAAACTCAAATGAACCGCTTCAATTCGCTCGCGGTCGTAGCGCTCCAATTTCAATTCCATGCGCGCCAGGATTGTCGCCGTGCCGCCGGTGCCGGCGAGTTGGACCGCGCCCGATTTTTTCCCGCGTTGCAACGCCGGTTCCAGTTTCGTGCGGACTTCATTTTTCAGGAAACTTTTGAGCCAATCGCGGCATTTTGAAAATTCTTCCGGCGCTGGCGGGTCGCTGGATGGAAATTTTTCGAGCAACCGCACCGTGCCGAGCGGGAAGCTGTGCGCGAAATGTTTTTCCTCGCCGCGCCCGACGATGAATTCCGTGCTGCCGCCGCCGACATCAAGCAAGAGCAGCGGCGTTTTGGCTAAATCGGAGCCGGTCGTCACGCCTTGAAACGCCCAATCCGCCTCCTGTTCGCCGGAAATGATTTCCACTTTCAGGTTCGCCGCGCGCTCGATGGCCGAGACCAAATCATTTTTATTCACGGCATCACGCGCCGCGCTCGTGGCGATGACGCGG
>DASQOZ010000034.1:0-2558 GCA_035644195.1 Candidatus Methylomirabilota bacterium
TCGGTGGCGATGTCCAGTGCCGTCGCAAAACCAAACGTGGCATCCGTCATGGCCACGTCGTTATCAATCGTTTTTGGAAGCGTGATGACATTCAGCCCGGCTTTGGAAAGGTGCAGCGCATTTTTTTGCGTGCCTCCGCCGCCGAGACAGACGAGCGCATGAAGATCGTATTTTTTGTAATTCTCGACAATGACATCGGTCATGTCGCGCGTGCGACCATCAATCAACATACGATGCGGCTTGTCGCGGCTGGTGCCGAGAATCGTTCCGCCGACGGTGAGAATTCCCGCGAGCGCCGCTTTATCCAGCTTGAGCCGCCGTTCTTCGACAAGGCCGCGAAAGCCGTCGCGAAAGCCGATCATTTCCATGCCGTAAAAACCGGACGCGGCTTTGCCCACGCCGCGAATGGCGGCATTGAGACCGGGACTGTCGCCGCCTGCGGTTAAAATTCCGATGCGCTTGGTCTTGGCCATTTGCTGTTATTTGAATGCCAGAAAAAAAATTTGTCGAGAAGAAGTTTTTAATTTTAATCTTTTTTCGCGGGCGAATAATGCCCGCTTCAGATTTTTTTAATGACACTTCCATTCACCGCATGGACAATACGCGCGTCCGCATTTGAGTCGCAACGCATGACCGTCACGCTTTTCATCCCTTGTTTTGTGGACGCGCTGTTTCCGCGCGCGGGCATCTGCATGGTCGAAATTCTGGAACGCCTCGGCCACAAAGTTGTTTGTCCGGCGGAAATCGTCTGCTGCGGCCAGCCACCGTTCAACTCCGGCTATTGGGACGAGGCGCGCGCCGTCGCCGGGAAAGTTTTGGACCAATTGAAAAATGCGGAAGTCATCGTCATCGGTTCGGGTTCGTGCGGCGCGATGTTGAAGAATTTTTACCCCGAACTTTTCAAGGACACGCCGCAATCGGAACTGGCGAAACAAATCTCGTCGCGCACCTGGGAATTTTCCGAATTTCTCGTGAAGAAACTCGGTGTGACCGATCTCGGCGCGAAATTTCCGCACAAGGTTACGTTTCACGACGGCTGCCACGGCCTGCGCGAACTCGGCGTGAAAAAATCGCCGCGCGAACTGCTCGGCCATGTTCGCGGCCTGCAACTCGTCGAGATGGCGGAGGTCGAGACGTGCTGCGGTTTCGGCGGCACGTTCGCCGCGAAGTTCCCGATGATCTCCACCGCGATGGGCGACGTGAAATGCGCCAACGCCACCGAGACCGGCGCGGATTACATCGTCTCAAACGATTCGAGCTGCCTGATGCACTTGCAAGGTCTTCTCTCGCGCCAAGGCAGCAAACTCAAAACGATCCACCTCGCGGAAGTTTTGAATCGGAAATAATTTTTTAGCCACGGATGAAACACGGATTGAACACAGATTTTAATTCTGATTGAACAGAGTTTCAAAATTGATATTTATTCTCAAATAATTAGATATGCTGCCTCGTTACACAGTCGAAGTCAGTCATAACGGCTTGGGTAAATACCGAGTTGTTTCGGGAACGGATCATTACGTCGTTCAAGCGAAGGCAAAGGCATTGCAGTTAAGTTGGGATGAAGAATACAGCCGGAAGCAAGCAAAAGACCGGGAGAAAAATTCAAAGGAACAAGAACGGCGAAGTCGCATTCGCTCACGCGAGGAACGCCAGCAAGATTTAGAAGATAAACTAGAAGAAGCTTCGCAACGAACAGAGGATGCAAAAACGGAGTTGGAACAAATTCAAAATACACTTCGCAGCGCGTTAAAACTTAAACACGCTGTTAAATGGGAAAAGCTAAAACGCGCAGACCCATATCCAACTCCCGAACCGGTCGCGCCGAGCTATCGTGAATATCCATACGAGCCGAAACCCGACGACGTCAAATATCAACCTCTGCCCAATCCAGAACCAGAACCACAATCAGACAATACGCGATATAAGCCAAGCCTCGGCTTCTTCGACAAACTTGTTAAATCGCGAGCCGAAAAGAAAATCCAAATTGCAAACGAACTTTATGCCAGCGAACACGCAGCATGGGTAGAAAGAGCGCAACAAATTGAAACAGAAAATAAAAAGCAGGCCAACGAACTTTATCTTCGTGATCGTGGCGAATGGGAAGAAGCTGTTCCAAAAGTTCAGTTAGAAAATCAAAAAGAAGCGAAGAAAATTTTGGGCGAGAAGGAAAATTGATTTTATCCGTGTTTCATCCGTGAAAATCCGTGGCTAAAAAATTTTGAAATGACTTTCGTTTCGCAATTCATGAAGCAGGCGCGCGTGATGGCGGGCGATTTGCGTCATCGCAAGATCATCCGCGCGGCGCTGGGCAATTACGAGATCGCCCGCGACAAGCGCAAGGCGTCGTTTCAAAGCTGGGAATCCGCGCGCCAGCTCGCCGCCGAAACCAAATGGGACGCGCTCAATCATCTGGACAAATATCTCGTCGAGTTCACCGCGAAAATCGAGGCGCGCGGGACGAAAGTTCATTGGGCAAGCACGGCGGCGCAGGCGCGCGAAATCATTTTGCAGATTGTCCGCGACAAAAAAGCGAAGTCCATCATCAAGTCCAAGGCGAT
>DASQOZ010000035.1:0-26782 GCA_035644195.1 Candidatus Methylomirabilota bacterium
CGGCAGACAGCCGCTCATCGGGCTGACTTTATTTTTCCGCCAAAGTTCCATTTGCTTCTGCGTGAATTTTTGCGGGTCGTCCTTGTATTTTTCCTTGAGCGCTTTGACCTCGGGCGCGAGCGCCTGCATTTTTTTCATCGAACGCGTGCTGGCCGCCGTCAATGGCCAGAAAATCGCGCGCAAAAGAATCGTCAGCAAAACAATCGTCCAACCGTAGCCGAATGTCGTGACATCATGCAGCCAATTCATCGCCGAAAGCAGCAGCTTCGCGAAGAACGTTCCGATCCCCCAAAAGCCCGCGAAGCCCGTGCCAAAATTCATCACCAAATCGGCATGGTTTTGAAATTCATCGCCGATTTGCGCGAGCGTCCGATATTCCTTCGGCCCCGCGTAAAAAACAATTTGCCGCTCCACATTTGAATTGGCCGTCAACATTTGCGCCGGATAAAGCAACATCGTTTGGATTCCAACCACCGGCGAAGAATAATTTTCCGCGAA
Source organism: Candidatus Methylomirabilota bacterium (assembly GCA_035644195.1). Taxonomy (GTDB): domain Bacteria; phylum Verrucomicrobiota; class Verrucomicrobiia; order Limisphaerales; family UBA11358; genus UBA11358. The sequence goes on from DASQOZ010000035.1 coordinate 499, forward strand.
TGGCGGCAAATTCACGGGACGCGCAATAACTTGCGAGGCCGGCTCGTTCGTTTTTGGCATCGCGACCAACGCGAAAAACTGGTTTTCCGCCGCCGCCCATATGACATTGCCCGCGCCCGCGCGATATTCCTTTTGCACCGTTCTGTGAAAAATAAAGAATGTCGTTTCGTTCGTGCTGAAATAAGTTGGCGCGCAATTTTGCGGATTTGTTCCGTCAAACCACATCGTTCCCAAATACATTCCGTTGTCATCCGCATCCATCGGCGTCGCCGTGCCAACTACCCATTCCTGCGGCGGCAACACGAGCGGCTTGTCCGACGTGTTTTCAAAACGCACGCTCGCATTGACCAGATAATTCGAACTCAAATAAAATTCTTTCGTCAACTGCAAGCCGTCCGGCAATTTTTTTTCCGCGCGAACGCCATAATCCGTTTTCGTCAAAGAGAAATTGCCATCGCCGATCAAATTGGTCTCGCCTAAAATGGCAAGCACTGGAACTGGTGCGCGAGTGTTCAACGTGGCAACGGCATTTGTCGTGCTTGAATTCTTTGTTGTCCAACGCGCCGAGACCGTTTCAGGAAAATCCAGCAGCTCGACCAATTTCAATCCGCCACCGCGCGACGTGAACGTGTAACGCGCATGAGCATTGGTCAGGACAATCGTTTGTTCGAGAATGTTGGTGTCGAATGGTGAAGCTGAAATGGAAGTCGCCATCGTGGGAACCGTTGTCGGATTTGCAGCCATGGGCGACGCCACGACTGTATTTGTCGCGGCGAATTGCTCGCGTTGTTGTTCTAGGCGGACTGCCTCCTTTTGCTGCTCATGAAACCAAAAAAAGAGCAGGGCGACGCAAAGCGAAACGACGATGATTCCAGTCTTGTCCATGAGATTTTAGTGGAGTTGCAAAAAGAAAACCTCCCTCGCCCCGCCCAAGCGGGGAGAGGGTTGGGGTGAGGGGATTTGAGAAGCGTTGGACTCCTCACCCCGACCTTCTCCTCGTTTTGCGAGGAGAGGGAGAAGATTTGCTTCGACCGGATCATGTCCGCATTTTCCGAACGGATGGCAACGGCAAATCCGTTTTGCCGCCAGCCAGCTTCCGGCCATTGCGCCGCGCGAACGGATCGCATCCACCGCATATTGCGAACACGTCGGCGTGAAACGGCAGCCGCTGCCCGCGCCAAAAAGGAAAATCTGCGCCGGCGAAATCGTCCAGCGATACAGCCGGATGGCGAAAATTAAAATGGCTTGGAGTAAATTCATTTCCTTAATTTTTCAAAAGCTTCGCCCGATTTAATGCCGCCAGAAAATCCTTTTCCACGTCGGCAAATTTTTTTCCGGCGATGGAATTTCGCGCGACCAGCACCAATTCCACCGGCTGCGCAAATTCATGTTGATGCAGCCGGAAACTTTCGCGGAGCAATCTCCGTGCGCGGCTGCGCTCGGGCGCGCCGCCGATTTTTTTGCTCGTGACCACGCCCAGTTTTGGCGCGGCGCTGGCGGGCAATTTATTCCAATTGGCGATCAGGCAACCTTGCGCGAGCCGTTCGCCTTGCTGCCGGACGCGGGCGAAATCGCGGCTTTGCGCGAGCCGCGAGTTACGGCTAAATCGCAGGCTTGCCGCGCCGGAGCGTGGCGAAGGCGGGCGTTTCGGCGGCTCGGCGGACATGGGATCAGACCGGCGTCAAGCGTTTGCGGCCCTGGCGACGGCGATTGGCGAGCGCGGCGCGTCCGCCCTTGGTGGAACTGCGGTTGAGAAATCCGTGCTGCCGTTTGCGCCGGATTTTCGATGGTTGATACTGGCGTTTCATAAATTCAAATTCGTCCGCGCATCCGCGCCAAACGAGCGGTGGAGATTAACAATGAAACGCCTTGTGTCAAGACGCGGTTCGAGCAGGCGTTGTCCTAATTTGAATTTCTGGCGGTCTTGCCTTTCGGCGGTTTGGCATGAAATTGCGGGATGCAGGTATAAATTATCACTTTGGATTTATCAAAAATCCATATTCACCCGGCTTGATAAAATAACCATTGGTATCAAGCATATAAGTATATTTTTTATCAATTTTCATTTGTTGAAAAACACTTCTAATGTCTTGATAAATTTCTTCGGTATTGCTTGGGTCATCAGGGAATGGGATTTCGACGCCGTTCACTGTTTTGCTATAAACAATCGGGAATATAATAGTGCCGGAAAAATTTGTATTCGATGTAATGAATTCAATATCACTTTCAGAATCAGAAGCACGGCCAATTGGAGTAACCGAACGGAAAGCGAGATTTCTTTTAATTCCAAAAAGTCCGCAATCATCATTGGTCAAAAAATTTGCCGAATTAAACATACATCTGATTTGATAGGCATAAGTTTCAGTTTCCCTATCGCTTCCACCAATACAAATCCTAATCGGAATCTTGGGAAGTTTTTGTGTTAAAAATATGAAGTTCGTTATTTGTTCCATCGTGATGATTCTTGGCTGCAATTGCTTTTGCAGTTCTAAATTATTTGACCGCGTTAACTCTTTTGATTTTCGCCTTTATCCAACTTTTTAGACGACCCAAATAATTCATTTGAAATCCTTAAAATGTATGCAATTTTGAAATCGTTTTGGGTGCGTAAGTTAATTGGCAAACTTAGTGTTCCTTACAATCGCAGATTGCGAGTCCGAGGCTCGCCGCATCCACTCAATTATGACGCTGATTTATCACTCCCCGCAGCGGATAGCAACGCTTTCCGCATCCAATGTTTAACCACGCAGCTTGGTTCAAATTTTCGCTTCAACTTCACGCCTCTGCGCATCCAGCGCATCCAATTTGTTTAGAGTTTCCTGCGCGGTGGGTTTCGACTGAGCGGCAATCGGATGCTTTCCTAAAATGACTTTGCGCGGCGACGATTGGTGTTCACCAAGATAATCAGCAATCACGCTGCGGTATTGCTCGGTCAATTGCGCGAATTGCGGCGACATCCGCAATTCGGCCAATTGCAAGTCGCGCAATTTCGTTTGCAAAACCGAATCCCGTCGCTCCGAATCAAAATTGCGGATGACGGTTTGCACCGAGATTTCCGCGCGCACGGGCAAATTATTCGATTCGGAACGATATTCCACCGGCACACGCAAAATTTCGTCGAGCTTGTCGCGGCTGGCGGCGGGCGTCCACATCGGGCCGATGTCGAGCGCGGCGAAATTGATCGTTTGCAGCGACCACCATTTTTCCAGATCAATCGGCTTCGGGAAATCGGACCGAAAGGCGTCGTGAAAAGCAATTTGCCAATTATAAAAATGCGGCAGCGTTTGGAGCATTGTTCTCAATTCCTTCCCGCCATTTTTCAACGCGAGCAGTTCGTTGATGAACAATTGTGCGCTGGCGCGATAAACACCGTCGTCGTTGCCGGCCAATTGCGCATCGGTCGGCCAGCTTAATTGATCGAATGTCAACGCCGGTTGATTTTGAAGCGCACGATGCGCCTCGAGGAGCAAATCCCATCCGCGTTGCGTGGCGACGATCCGATTTTGCAAAACGCCGTTTTGCGCCGCAGCCGGCGAAGACAAAATAAATTCCGACGATTTCGACGCGAGCAATTGTTGTGACAAGCCCTCGACCAGCCACGCGGGAATTTCGGCGGAGTGGTCGTCGGCATTCCGATTCGCAAATTCCAGCAGCACGACGCCGGTGACTGCGCGCGCCAACCGTGTGCGCGCCAAAATGTCCGGCAATTCCACGCGATAATTCCAAGCGCCGTTGAAGCGCGAGGAAATGATTGTGACATTTTCGTCGAGCGATTGCGCCGGATGCAGCGCGAGAAAAATCTGCCCGCGCCACGGCGTCGCGCTATCAATGTCCAACTGTTGCCACAAGGAAGTTTTGATGCGCTCGGCGGAAACAGCAAGCAATGCCGGGTCGAGCCGGACGAAATCAGTATTGGTCAGAACCGCGCGTTGATTGGTGAGCGGCGAAATTTGCCGCGCGGCGACAACGGCAAATTGTCCTGAAACGCTGCGTGCGGAAACAGAATTCGGCAACGTCAATTGCGCGCGGGCGACTGTTGAAAAAAAGAGCGCGAAAAGAAATGCAACGCTGCAACGCTTCAACGGACTATTCATTTTTTCTCCGTCTTGGGAGCGGGTTTTGCCGGAGCAGTTTTAGTTTCTGTTTTCGTATCGGATTTTGGCGGCGCGGTTTCTTTTTTCGCCCCTTCCGTGTAATTCTTGCTTCGGTAATCGGTTATATAAAAGCCGCTGCCTTTGAAGAGCAGTCCTGCGCCTGCGCCAATTTTTTTCTTCACCTTGCCGCGACCCCATTTCTTTTTGGCGCAAAGTTCTTCGGGACACGTCCGCAACGGCGTGGCGGTGATGGATCGGGAAAGCTCAAACTCATGCCCGCATTTTTCGCAAATGTATTCGTATGTCGGCATGGCGACTGCGAAAAGTTTATTGCGGCGGCGAATTTGTCCCGGGCGTCATCGGCGGAATCACGCGAACAGCCCCGCCGGATTCGACCTCGACGTTCAATTCATTGTTTGCCGGAGCGTGGGCCGCCGTTGGATTGTTGGCAGGCGTCGTATGTTGCATGAGCAGTTGGCCACCTTTCACCTGCGGCCGCGAAGGATCGGTGCCTTCGCGCATCCATTGAAGCCGCAACGCCACGAGCGCTTCATCTTTCAGCTTGTGAATCTGTTCGCGCATCTGGGAAAGATTGTTGAACTTTTGTTCCAACGCCGTTCTTTCGGCGACTTGCTTTTTCAATTCGCTTTCGAGAAAGGTGTTGTTCGTTTCAGAATTGGCGAGCTTCATCTGTGTCGTCGTGATTTCCGTGTCGAGTTGCGCAATGGTGTTGGTCAATTCCGTGGTGCGCTGGTCGAGCGCCTGGTTCCGCGCTTCCAAATCGGTGACGCGGTCAGTGAGGTTGGTGATTTGCTGCTCATCCTTGACGATGGCGGACGTGGCGTCGGCAAGTTGATTGGAAAGGGTCGAGGATGTTTCACGGCTCGAGGCCAGATCGTTGGTCAGCACGAGATTGACCTGGCTTAAGCCGGTGATTTGATCGCGGGCGCTGGTCAATTGATTTGAAAAATCGAGAATCGTGCTGGTGTTGGAAGTCTGTTGCGTTGTCGCCTGGTTTTTGACGACGATCAATACGACGGCCAATCCCAAGCACGCGACCACAAGAATGATTGTGATAAGATTTTTATTCATAACGGTTCAAAGATGGCGTTGAAGGAGCAATTTGACAAGCAGCCTTTGGCGTTTGCCGGCGGCGCGACTTGCCCCGTCAAACCTTGCCGGATGGCCGATGAGAAGGTCATCCTGCCTCTCATATCATATCATGCCAAACCGCCTTTATTTTTCCGGCGTTGGGGTCGCCGGCGCGGCGTTGCTGGCAGCGGCAGCTTTCATCATGGCAACCGAGGCTTTCAAATCAGGATCAAGAATTTCCACTTGGCCGTCCTTTTCCAATTTTTCCACATACGGCGGGACAAGCGTTCCCATTTTTTGTTGGACGAGAACTTCTTTGAGCCGGTCTGAAATCATTTCGTCGGTTTGCGGCACTTTGTCAGCCAATGTCAATTTCGTGGCGGGCGTTTTGCCGAGCGACTTGATGATATGATAGCCATATTCGGTCTCGACCACACCGCTGATTTGATTGTTCGTCAAAGAAAATGCCGCGGCTGTGAATTGCGGAACCATTGCTCCACCTCCGGTAATTGCGCCCTCTTTATCAAAAAGCGGCAAATCACCGCCGCTGTCTTTCGATCCCGGGTCTTCGGAAAATTGTTCCGCCAGTTTCGAAAAATCCTCGCCGCCGCGCGCGCGTTTGAGGATGCCATCCATTTGGTCGCGTTTGGCTTTTTTCTTGTCATCAGACAACGCCGCGTGCGTGTCGGGGTCTATTGTCAACAACAGGATGTGCTGGACATGAATTTTTTCCGGCATTTCAAAGTCTGCCGGATGATTTGTGTAATATGCCTTCGCCTCGGCGTCCGTGGCGCTGGCGCCCACTTCGCGTTGTAATGTGACCATCGCCGTGACTTCATCCAACATTTTGGAGCGCAGTTCAGCCGACGTCATGCCGACGGCCATCAATTGCTGGTTGAATTTTTCCTGCGAACCGGCGCGCTTCACCAACTCGGCGATTTGCGCGTCGCTTTTCTTTTTTCCTTCGGCACGGTCGGCGTCCGTCGCTTTTTGAAGCAACAACTGGATTTGAATCATCCGGTCCAGAAACCGCGCCTGGTAAAGATTCAATTGCTCTGCGGGAATCGGCTGGTTGTGTGCCGCCGCCGATGCCTTCAGTCCGGTCATCACTTCATCCAATTGGCTGTGCTTGATTTCAAAGCCTTTGCCTTTGGCGACCACGGGATCGCCGAACAACTGCGCCATCACGTCGGCAGGTTTGGAATTAGTGGATGCCGTCGGCGCGGCATTTGTGGACATCATCGCATTTTGCGTTGCGGCCATTGCGGAAATTGACGCCGCCATCGCCAAGGCGACGGAAAAAACCTGTTTCATTTTCATTTTCATGTTTTTGTTTGACTCGTTTTTAGGGAAACCGTTCACAACATTACTACTTTTACGTTGCTGATGTCATGGTCTTTTTGAAGTTCGTCCAGCAACGCCTGCGGCGGCGCGCTATCCAGCGTCAACACCGTGAGCGCGTTGCCGCCGACCGCGTCGCGTCCCAAGCTCATGCTCGCGATGTTTACTTTGTGCTTGCCGAGCAACGTGCCGAGATAACCCACGATGCCCGGACGGTCTTTGTTGTTCAACAACATCAATGTCCCGCTCACAGGAATTTCCACCGGCTGGCCGGACAATCGCACGATGCGCGGATTGTTCGGCGAACCAAAAAATGTTCCGCCCGCCGAAATTAATTTTTTCTCGCCGCTGAAAATCTGCACATGAACCCATTCGTTGAATGTGACCGGCTCGTCCGATTTTTTTTCTTCAACGGTGATGCCAAGACTTTGCGCAACCGAGCGGACGTTGACATTGTTCACGTCCTTCAGATTGCTGCTGGCCAAAAATCCTTGCAGCACCGCGCGCGAAACCGGATCAATGTTCGGCAATTTCTGCGCGTGACCACCATAAGTGATGTAAATCCGGTCCGCGCCCGCAGGCGATAATTGCGCCAACAATTTCCCAAGCGCCTCGCCGAGCGGCAAATATGGCTTCACCTGCTCGTAAGTTTTCGCGTCGAGATATGGCAGATTCACCGCGTTGCGGACTTCGCCAGTGAGCAAATAGCCCGCGATGACTTCGGCCACTTCAATGCCGCATTTTTCCTGCGCCTCTTCCGTGCTCGCGCCAAGGTGCGGCGTGAGAATCAAATTCGGCTGCTTGCGAAATGGATGATCGGCAGGTAACGGTTCGACGGCGAAGACGTCCAGCGCCGCTCCTGCTACTTTGCCGGATTCCAGTGCGGCAATTAAATCTGTTTCCGAAATGATTTCGCCGCGGGCGCAATTCACAATTTTTACGCCCGGCTTCATTTTTGCAAATGCCGCCGCGTTCAGCATATTTTTCGTCTCCGGCGTGACCGGCATATGAACAGTGATAAAATCCGCCGCGAGATAAATCTGGTCAACGCTCGCGGCAAATTCCGCGCCAATCGCTTTCGCGCGTTCCTCGGTCAAATACGGATCGTAAGCGATGACGCGCATTCCAAAGGCAATCGCGCGCTTGGCAACTTCCGTTCCGATCCGTCCCATTCCCAAAACGCCGAGCGTTTTTCCGGCAAGTTCCGCGCCTTGAAATAATTTCCGGTCCCATTTGCCCGCGACCATCGTCGCATGCGCCTGCGGCACTTTTCGTGCGAGCGAAAGCAGCATCGCAAAACTCAATTCCGCCGTCGTCACCGTGTTGCCGCCCGGCGTGTTCATCACAACAGTGCCGTGCTGCGTGGCGGCTTCGATGTCCACGTTGTCCACGCCCACGCCCGCGCGCCCGACGACGCGCAATTTCGGCGCGGCCTCGATGACCTTTTTGGTGACTTTGGTTTCGGAACGGACGACGAGCGCGACCGCATCCGCGACGACCGGCAGCAATTCCGCTTCCGGCAGACGTTTCGGCAGCACGACGACTTGAAACTCAGGCCGCTGTTGCAACAGGGCAATTCCCTTCGGAGAAATAGGATCGCAAACGACAATTTTCATTTTCAAAAGGATGCGATTGTAGGCTGCAAACGCAGTCAGGTCAAACAGTGAAATCCCGATTTGAAGGTCACCACATTGCCAGCCCGCCAATCACAACGGCCATCAGCCAAATCAACAGCACGGCGTGCGTCCGGCTCAAACCGTTGCGCGCGAGCCGATGCGAAAGGTGGTTTGTGTCGCCAATCCAAAATGGTTTGCGGTTGAGCGTTCGTAAAACGACGACTTGCGCGAGGTCAATCAATGGAATTGCCAGCACGAGCAGCGGCGAAAGCACGGCAAGCGGACGCGGATTTTGTTTCGTGTAAAAATGCGGCAGAATCGCCATCACCGCGAGCAAGTAGCCGACGAGATGGCTGCCGGCATCGCCGAGAAATGCGCGCGCATTCGGAAAATTCCACGGCAAAAATCCAACGAGCGCGCCGCACATCAAAAATGAAATGGTCGCCACAAGGTATTCGCCGTTGGACGCGGCGATGAGCGCAAAAAGGAACGAGCCGATTGCGCCCAACCCCGCGCAAAGGCCGTTCATGTTGTCCATGAAATTGAACGCGTTGATGACCGTGAGCAGCCACAGAATCGTGATGGTGTAACTAAAAATTTCGCTGTGGACAAAAAGCGTGACGCGCTTGCACGCGATGGTGACGAGCAGTGCCACAAGAAATTGCCCGGCGAATTTCGGCAGCGGTTTCAATTCATGCTTATCATCGAGCCAGCCGAGAATGGTGATGGCAATCGCACCAACGGCAATGGCAATCAATTCGTGTCCGCGCCGCTCCAATCCGTGGGCAATCAGATTTGAAGAAGAAATTTTTACGATTCCAAATTGAATGAAACTTGTGCCGACAATCAGCGGCAGTAAAATTCCCGTCAACACGGCAAATCCGCCCGCGAGCGGAATCGGCGTGTCGTGGATTTTTCGCACGTCCGGGTCGTCCAGAAGATTTGTGCGCAAACACCATTTGCGCCAGAGCGGCAGCGCCAGCAGTGTTGTCAAAAACGCGCCCGCAAATGCGGCGAGAAAAAAGTTGAATGGAAAATTCATTTTGTTCCGAATAAAGGCGGCGCAGCAACGCCGCCCTACCGATTGGTCAATTTAAGATAAAGATTGTATTGGTCGTTCACCAATTTTTCGATGGAGAAATTTTCTTTCACGAATTGCTGGCCGATCTCGCCAAGACGACGACAAAGACTTTGATTGTTGATCAACACGTCAAGGCATGTGGCTAATTTGTCTTTGTCTCCAGGCGAAATTAAAAATCCAGTTTCGTCGTCGCGGCAAATTTCCCGCGCGCCGTCGCAATCGTAGGCGACCACCGGTTTTCCAGCGGCCAAAGCCTGCGGCAATGCGCGCGGCAACCCTTCGCGCAATGACAAATGCACGAGCGCATCCATGATGCCGACAAATTTTGGAACTTCACCTGGCGGCACAAGGCCGGTGAAAACGAAGTGATTTCGCAAGCCAAGTTCATCCGCCATTTTTTCAAATCGCACGCGCCATCCGCCATCGCCGACGAGCAGAAATTTGATCTTTGGATTTTGGCGGACGAGTCCGGGCGCGACGGCGAACAAATCGTCGTGGCCCTTGAGCTTGAAGAGCCGGGCGATTTTGCCGACGACGAAATCATCCGGCGCGATTCCCAATTGCTTGCGCAATGCCACGTCATTCCTCGCGGCGAGAAACGGTTCCAGCGCGAAGCCGCTGAAAATTTTTGCATATTGTTCCGGCCTGCCGATTCCGGCGGCGAGATATTGATTTTTCATCGCTTCGGCGACGACGATGAAATGAGCCGTCGCAAAAGCCGCGTGTTTTTCCGCCGAGCGAAAAATGAAATTGCCCAAGCCATTTTGAAAATCTCCAAACGATGGGCCGTGAATTGTATGGATGACAATCGGAACGCCGGCGCGTCTGGCGGCGAGGCGTCCAAGAATTCCCGCCTTGCCGCTGTGCGTGTGGACGATGTCCGGTTTTTGTCCGCGCAGAATTTTTTCCAGTTTTCGCAGCGCGAAAAAATCTTTCAACGGATGAACGGGACGGACAAGTTCGGGAACAATGGTAAGCAAACCCGGAATTTTTTTGACGTCAGGCTCAAGCGAACCTTCCGGGCCAAAGGTCGGGCCGGAAATCAGGTTCACTTCGACGCTGGATTTTTGGCGCAGGCCCAGGACGGTGGCGATGGTGTTTTCCTGGGCGCCGCCGATGACGAGCCGGGTGATGACGTGAGTGACGCGCACGCCGCAAGGATGATTTACTTTTTGAGTTCGCGCAACCGTTCGGCGACGGTTTTTGCCTCGTCGGTGTTGGTGTTGGCGTTGGCGAGATAAATCTGGTAATTGCGGATCGCATTGTTCGTTTCGTGTTTGCGCCAGGCGATTTCGCCGAGGCCGTAAGCGACGGCAAATGAATTGGTGAACGCCTGCTGCAATTTTTCGTAATCGGCGCGCGCAGCGTCCAGATTGCCGGTCTGAAGATTTGCGACGGCGCGATTGAACAACGCATTGTCATTGTTTGTTTGAACAGCGAGCACACGGCCCAAGTCGGCGACAGCCTCGTCGTATTGCTTCAATTGAATGCGGACGTAGCCGCGCGCGTAAAGCCACGACGGGTCGTTGGGTGCGGATTTCAGCTTGCGATCAACGACCGTGAGCGCGTTGGTGAAAAGGCCGTGAACAATAAATCCTTGCACGGAAGCGGAAAGCAAATCGTTGTCATCCGGATGACGCGCTATTTCGGTCTCGAGCAATTTTGCGCCGCGCGCGGAATCGTTTTTTTGAAAATAAGCGGCGGCGGCGAGAACGTGAAGTTGTGTTTCGTTTGTTTCTTCGAGAGAGAATTTTTTCGGATTTGCCAGCGGCTCTTGCAACGTGGCGAGCGCGCGGTCGGGCAAACGCGCCATCAAATAAATCTGGCCGAGCCAAAGGCGCGCCGGCAAAAAGTCCGGCTCCAGTTCGAGAACGCGGTTGAATTGCGCGAGGGATTGGCGGAAAAAGCCGTTGTCCTGCGCGAGAACAACACCGTTTCTGAAACAGAAACTCGGTTCGTCGAACGGCCCGTCCCAATTCAAAATTCCGTTCCAGTTATTGAATTGATCCGTGATGGTTTTGGACAAATCCACAGGAGCGGTTTGTCCGGCGCACAGGATTTTATTGAAATCCAAATTGACGCCGGCGACGATGTTGCCGCAGTTCAGATTCGTCGCCATTTCAAAACGCGCGGCGGCATCTTTCAATTCACCGGCACGTTGCAATTCTACACCCCAAAAATCAAGGCTGCGGGAATAGTATGCGCCGACGATGAAAGCGTTTTGATTTTGTTCGCGCTCAATTTGAAACCAGCCGAGCAATTTTTCGCCAAAAGTTTTCGGCGCATTTGGATCAATTGGCGCAACGGCTTTTTCAATGGGAGCAAAGGCCGTCGCCGCTTCCTGCGACCAAAACGTTTCGTTTTCGGCGATTAAATTTTTATCGGCTTTGAGCGGCAGCAACGTATCTTCCGGCAGCGGTTTCAATTTGTAGACCAGCCCGTGCGGCTCCTGATAAAATGCCTCAAAATAATAGCCGTAGCTTGGATGCAGATAATAAATGTCGTTGGTTTTGGAAAGCAGCGCCAAAACTTGAACCAACCCGACAGGATTCAAGATGTTGGTTTGAGTGGCTGAAACAATTTCCGGCCACATTTTCGGAAATTGTTTGCGCAGAAAGCGATGATAACCCGGCACGATGAGCGATTGTGTTTCCAGCGGCACAAAATTCTTTGATCTGCCTTCGCGCGCCAAAGCGGATTGCACGAGCGCGAGCCGTTGCGGGTCGTCACTCAATAAATAACCGCCCGTTTGCGGCAATTTGTCTGCGATGGATTCCGAATAGCGCCACAGCAGGTCGCCGTTCGCGGACTTGATCTGCGGTGCATTGCGATAAATCAATCCGGCCACCGCCACAATCGCAAGCAGCCATACGCCGCCGATGATCAATGAATTTCCAAACGATGACTTGGATTTTCTCCGGCGCGTGGTCACTTCTTTCGTTCCAAAAATCAGCAGGAAATAGCCGCAATAATATCCGATGCTCAACGCGCCAAGATAATAAAATGTCAGCAACGGCGCGCCGCCACAATGTTGTTGAATAGCTATCCAAAGCGTAGATTGTATTGGTGGTCGCGGGCTGAATGGCGAATCAAATGCGATCCAAATGAGCACGCCAAGAAAAACCGCATGCACCAGATGAAGCATAAAACTGGTCAACGTCGAACCGAGTTTGCTGCTGTCGCCGAATGACGGCTTCCATCGGATGGAAAGAACGAGCAACGGCAGCAAATAGGCGAGGATGAGCGAAAGAAATTCCGCTGATTGCTTTGGATGCAGGATAAAAACGGGAAAACTCTCCAACAGATTCCATTGCGGAAGCAGATTGAATTTCAACGCCTGCCAGAACGTCATCGGCACATTGCTCGAAATCACGGCGATCAGCGGCAGCAGAAAATAAAACAGGATTCCTGCAAGTCCCAACAAAACCATTCGCCGCAAAAATGGCCCGTCGAAAAAACTCCAGCCGCGAATCCAGACGATGGCCCCGAGAAATACCGGAAAAAATCCCACCATCGCCCAATTTTCTGCCAGGCTCGCGCCGTAAATGAACGAGGCGAAAAACAAACGTCCTTCGCGTTCGTCCAGCCGGTATTCCAGCAGAGACCAGATCAAAAATGCGAACAGCAGCAGGTCGAACATTTCGCCAGTGTAATTCGTCGCATGTTCCCAAAACGTCAGTTGCAGTCCGCAAACCACGACCGCCAAAAGCGGCGGCAACCATGCTCTGCGAATGGTCAGGAAAGCAAAATCGCTGTGCTCGCGCTTGCGCTGCGCATCCGTCCTGTCTTGCGGCAAAATGGCGACCGAGCGCGCGAGCAAGCCCAGCGCAAGCGCCGCGCACACGGCGGAAAAGAAATTCAGCGCGATGGGAATTTGCGCCGGCGGCAGCCAGCGAAACGGATAGGTGGCCAGATACAGCAGCGGACTGGAAACTTCCGGCAGCCAGCCGCCTGAGATTTTTGTCACGGCTGGCAAGCTTGCGAATGACACCCAATGATTCAGCGTCAGCGCATAAACGACGAGCATCGCCGCCGCCAGCAGCCACGGGAGGATTCGCGGCGCGAAATTTTTTCGCGGGTCAATTCGGTTTTCGCTCGGCATCGGGTTTATTAAGTTGAAATGATTTCGCGCGGTTTGGCAAGATTTTGTCCCGCGCGCAAATCCGCCACGCATTCGACGTGTTGCGTCTGTGGAAACATGTCCAGCGGCTGCACGCGCATCAGTTCAAAGACACCGTCCGCGCACAAAATGTTCAAATCCCGCGCCATCGTCGCCGGATGGCAGGAAACGTAAATGATTTGGGACGGCTTGGTTTCACGCAATAAATTCAACGTTTTCGGCCAGCAACCTTTGCGCGGCGGGTCGAGAATCACGGCTGTTTTTTCCGGCGAATTTTTTTTCAACAGCTCCGGCAGAACTTCTTCCGCTTTCGCCGAAATAAATTCGCCGTTGGAAATATTTCTGGCCGCCATATTTTTCTGCGCCGCCTGGATCGCCCGCTGGTCGTATTCAACGCCGACAAAACTTTCCACGACATTTGCCATTTCGATTCCGAAAAATCCCACGCCGCAATACAAATCAATCAAATGCTTCGCGCCGCCGGCTTTCAGAAAGTCGCGAACAGTCTCAACCAGTTTCGGCAGCAGGAAAAAATTGTTTTGGAAAAAAGAATCCTGCGGCACTTCCCAATCTTCCGGCTGCACGCGCAGCACGACTTTGATTCCGCCTTTGGGCGGCGGATTCGCGCGGACATTTTTGATTTGTTCGTTGAGCGCCGGCTCGGAAATTTTGCATTCCTCGATGTCCTGCACAAAATTGCTGTCCGCGCGGATAAAACCGACCTCCAGTTTTTTTTCGCGTCCGTTCCACTGGCTGCGGATCATGATGCGATTGCGATAGCCGTAAGGTTGCGGGCATGGAATGACCGGCGCGATTTTGTCCGACGGGATTTTTCCGACGCGCTCGAACAAATCGGCGATCTGCTTGTGTTTAATTTTCAACTGCGCCGCGTAGTCAATGTGCTGATACTGGCAGCCGCCGCACGCGCCGAAGTAACGACATTCAGGCTCGACGCGCTCTGGCGATGCTTTTTCCACGCGCAACAATTTTGCGCGCGCAAAACTCTTTTTCACCTCCGTGATTTCGGCTTCAACGATTTCGCCGACAAGCACGAACGGAACGAACACGACGAAATCGTCAATTCGTCCAACACCTTCGCCGCCGAACGCGATGTCGTGAATCGTGAGAGAAATTTTATCGCCGATTTTGAGGGACATAAAAGTCAAATGTGTGAAACAAGTTCAAAGAATTCACGCGGAGTCACGATGCTGACATTTTCAAATTTTTTCAGCGCCAGTAAATCAGCATCGCCAGTAATTAAATGAAGGCATTCGCCGTCAAACGCAGCGGCCAAAATGTGGTCGTCATCCGGGTCACGACAAACGCGAACGGAATACACGACTTTGACCAAGTGGGTTTGCTGCTCAACAAATAGTGCCAGCAAACGCGCATGACGGGAACTGAACCCAAATTTTAACTGAAGTTTTTCTTCAATTTCATTGAGGATGTCCGATGAGGAACAGATGGTGCAATTGTGCCGGACCTTTTTCCATAAACGGCGGCAAAAACCGTCGGTAGTAAGAACGGCCAGCCAGACGTTGCTATCGAGAATGATGCGCACGCGGGAGGGCGAGAATTTTTTCTTCAGTCAGGCGGGTTTTTCGCGGCAGACGATCAAACGCGCCGAGCAACCTGTCCAGTTCGCTCTCGGTGGAAAAAAGATATTGATAAACTTCCTCGGCCTCCTCGTCGGAAAGCCGCTGGATTTTATCAATCACTGTGTTTGCCTGCATGTCGAAAATCTACGCGCAAAAACCAATAAAGCAAAGCTGAAACTCTTTTTGCATTTTCATCCCGCCGGCTTGGATTTTTCGGCGATGGCTTCGGAGAAAATCGCCAGCACTTCGGCTCGGGACACGGAACCGACCAGACGATTTTCTTTCGGATTGTTCACGACCGGCACGTTGCGGATTTCACTTTGCAGCACGATGGGCAGCGCGTCGAGCAGGCGCTGGCCGGGCGTCAGACATTTCGGCACGGGCCGCATCAAATCGTAGGCGATGACGCCGCCGAGATTTTGCGTCGAATTCAAAAATTCCTTCAAGTCGTGCAGCGCGACGATGCCGATGAACCGTTTTTCCGCATCCACGATCGGCACGAAATTATTCGGACTGCCGAGAAATCGTTCGGCGATTTCGCGGAGTGTCGTCGTTTCGCGAAGCGGCGGCACGGGAGCTTGCATCAGGTCGCCGATGGTTTTGTCCATGGCCGCGCCGGTCTGCTCGCTTTCGCGCGCGAGCGAAAGTCCCTTGAGCCGCATATGCTCGGTGTAAATGGATTCGGCGTGAAATTGCCGCGCGACAAGCACGGAGATAACGCACGCGAGCATCAGCGCGGGCATGAGCGAATAGTCGAGCGAAATTTCAAAAGCCATGATGATGGCCAGCAGCGGCGATTTCGTCGTGCCCGCCAGTGTCGCGCCCATGCCGACGAGCGCGAACGCGCCAATGGGCAAATCCGCCGCGCCATAAAAACCATGGATGACAACGCCAAACAACGCGCCGATCGTCGCGCCGAGAAATAATGTCGGCGTAAAAACACCGCCGACCGTTCCCGCGCCGACCACGATAACCGTTGCCAGCAGCTTGAAAAGAAACAGCCCGCTCAATTGCGGGACGGCATGGGGATTATTTTCGTAGCCGCCTTGCAAAATGTTATTGGTGACGTAATAACCGTTGCCGCAAACGCCTGGAAGTTTCATGGCGATAACTCCGACGACGAGGCCGGCAAGCGTCAGCTTGGCGTAGATTGGCAAACGCGTTTTTTCAAATTGCGCGCTGATGACGCGGAGCAATTTCAAAAACAATGCCGCGCCGCCGCCGCAAAAAATTCCCATCAACAAAAACCACGGCAGATTGATGGCGGTGATGTCGGGAAATTTTGGGACTTGATACCACGGCTCGATTCCAAAAAAAGTGCGTGAGGTCATCGTGGCCATCACCGACGCGCAAACGAGCGGCGCGAACAGGCTCATGGAAAAATTACCGAGAACGATGAGCGCCGCGAAGACCGCTCCGGCAATCGGCGCATTATAGACAGACGCGATTCCAGCCGATGCGCCGCAACCGACGAGCAATCGCAGCCGATACGGCGGCCATTTTGCCCATTGGCCGAGCTTGGACGCGACCGTCGCGGACAATTGCACGATGCCGCCTTCGCGTCCGATGGATGCGCCGGAAACGATGCTCATCAGCGCCGACGCTGTTTTGACCAATTGCGTTCGCAACGGCAATCTTCCGTCGCCCGCGACGACGACTTCGAGCAAATCGCTTGTTCCTTGTTTGCCGACGATCCGCAGACCCCAATGCAAAATCAATCCGGCGGCTAGTCCGCCAAACGTCGGCACCAATAGCCGTTGCAGCGGCGCGAACATTTGCGCTTCTTCAGCCGGATCACCCGGCTGCATCATGAAAATGCGCTGCACCATTTCGCCGGCATAATAAAAAAAGACGTTCACAAGTCCGCCGAGGATGCCGACGATTCCGGCGAGGATGAGATGGAACGCTTCCTCCTTGAGAACCAGTTTTTCGCGCCATTGGACGGCACGCTGCCAGTGGCGTCGGAAGAAAAGACGCGCGCGTTGACCGGGCATCCGGCTTCTCGTCCGCGATTTCACGCGGAAAACTTAATGCAGAATGCGCGTTTTGACGAACGCGAATTTTTGAAGGCTAATTCTTTTTCAAACCGGCGATGGCGTCTTTCATTTCGTTGAAATGGATTTCGGGATTGCCCGCGTCGGTGACGTGGACGATTTTTCCGTCCAAGCCGATAAGGAAGCTGACGCGTTTGGACATTTCCTTGCCGTCCATTCGCACGCCGTAAACGTCAGCGATGCGGCCGTCCGTGTCGGCAAGCAAAGTGAAATTCAAATTGTATTTTGCGATGAATTGTTTGTGGCTGTCGGCGGAATCAAAACTGACGCCGACGACTTCGACGTTGCCCTTTTGCAAATCGCCCATGCGGTCGCGAAAGCCGCACGCTTCCGCCGTGCAGCCGCCGGTGAAATCTTTCGGATAAAAATAGAGCAGCACGATTTTTTTGCCGACGTGGTCGGCGGACTTGAAATCTTTTCCGTCCTGATCTTTGCCGGTGAATTGCGGCGCGGTGTCGCCGGCTTTTGGCGGCGCGCCAAACGTTGTTGCAGCCGCGAAAAGGATTGAAGCGGCGACGAGCGGAAGGGCGAACAGTTTTGTTTTCATGGTGAATAGGACGTTATTTTGCGTTGCGAAGTTTCACACCTTTGAGTTTTTCGACGAATTCGGCAAAGCCTTCCGCCTGCGCTTTCAGGCGCGCGAGCAGTTCGGCGTCCTTCAATTTTCCCGAGGCGTCGAGCAGGCCGTTGATTTGCGGCAGAAAAACGCGGACCGGATAAACGTGCGCGTTGCGATAGCCGAAAATGGCCTGAAGCTGCTCGACGGGACGCAGCGCGCCCCACATTCCCGCCGCCAATCCGGTGAAACAAACCGGCTTTTGCTCGAAGCTTTCGGGAAATTTCAGCATGTCTATGAAATACTTCAGCACGCCGGGCAAACTGCCGTTGTATTCCGGCGTGACGACGTGCAATCCGGCGGATTGCAAAATGGCGTCGGCGAACGGCTGAAATGATTTTGGCTTTTCGGCGTAGGAAGCCGGCGAGAAAATTTCCGGCGGCAGTTTCGCCAAATCCAGAACGTGCAGCGGCACTTTCAATTCGCGGTAAAATTCCTCGACGTGCGCGGCGACCTTGCGCGTGTTGCTGCCCGGACGGTTTGTGCCGACGATTAAAACGATCATGGCTGGAAATTTACTTCATGCCGCGCATTTGGCAAATTTCAATTATACTTGCGCAGGGAATTGTCCTTTGCAGTTTCCATCAGGCTGATGAACACGTCTTCGAGGCCAGATTCGATTTGACGCCATTGATGTTCGCCATCCATGAACGGTTGAATGCTGGCGCGCAATTGTGTCGCGTCGCGTCCGCTGACGTGCAGCGTTGAACCGAACGCCACGACTTGTTCGACGCCCGGCTTCCCGCGAATTTTTTCCGCGAGCGAATGTAAATTTTCCCCGCCGACCTCGAACGTCGTAAGTTTTGTTTCTTTCAAAACATCGGCGACCGTTCCGCTCGCGAGCAGATTGCCGTAGGCGATGTAGGCGAGGCGATGGCAGCGCTCGGCTTCGTCCATGTAATGCGTCGTGATAAGCACGGTCAGGCCGTCAGCGGTGAGTTGATGAATCTCGTCCCAAAATTCGCGGCGCGCTTTCGGGTCAACGCCCGCCGTTGGCTCATCGAGCAACAGCAATTGCGGCTCGTGAATCAAACATGCGGACAATGCGAGCCGTTGTTTCCAACCGCCGGACAAAGTTCCGGCCAATTGTTTGCGGCGCTCAGTCATGCCGAGACGTTCAAGACTTTTCTCGACGGCGGCTTTGCGGTCGGGAACGCCGTAAATGCGCGCGATGAATTCCAGATTTTCTTCAATCGTCAAATCTTCGTAAAACGAAAATTTCTGCGTCATGTAGCCGACGCGCCTTTTGATTTCGGCGGATTCGCGGCGGAAATCGAGGCCGAGGCAACTGCCTTCGCCGCCGTCGGGCTTGAGCAGGCCGCAGAGCATCCGCAGAAACGTCGTCTTGCCGCTGCCGTTCGGGCCGAGGAAGCCGTAAATCTCGCCGTGCCGCACCTGCATGGCGATGTTGTTGACGACCGTGCGCTGCCCGAATTTTTTCGTGACGCCGCGCACGTCAATGACAAGGTCGCCGTTCATTTCGGCAAAATCGTGCTCCGTAATTTTGCGCAAAACAACAGGAATTTAACGTGGCCGTCTGCAAAGACCTTGATTCGGCTTAAATTTGGTTCTACAAAGAGGCCGCGCCAATGGCGAAACAACCATGACACTTCCACGCAAAATGTTAGGGAAGAAGTTTAACAAGACATTACATCCAAATTACCGGAAACCAATTACAATTTTGATTTTTGTTTGCATGGCAATTTCGTGGATTCCGATATTTTTATTTATACCGTGGCTAAATCGCTTTGCTGGAATTTAACCACACATGCCTGTTAAAGATCAACCTCATGGCCTACTCTGGATTATTTTGTTTTTAATCTTCATGGAAATTTCAATGGCCATTGGCTATCTTACGAGCTTCGCAATTCTAGCCGCTGCACTTAAATGGCGCGCCGGTTGGAGTACAATGCAAATTCGAAAATTAATTTTTGAATCTGAAGTTCCTTCGCATTGGCTTAAACCAGAATAAATTCTTTGTTTTCATTTCTCCAATTTCACATCCACCGGCTGGCCGGGACGCAGTTGCGCCGCGTCCGCCGGAGAAAATCCGGCTTCAATCATGTAAATCAATTTCGCGCGGTTCTCGCGATTGTATAAGACCGGCGGTGTGAATTCATTTTGCGTGGAAATGTAATTCACCGTCGCGGAATAATTTTTCGCCGCGCCATCAAAACTCACGCTCACGGTCTGGCCGGTTTTGATTTGCGCCAAAATCGTTTCCGTCACAAAAAACCGCACTTTGATATTTGCCGGCGGCAACAGAACAACAATCGGATTTCCCGCCACAACAAATTCGCCTTGCCGATACAGCGTGTCGTGAACAATCGCTTTCGTCGGTGCGAATTGTTGTTTCTGGTCGAACGACCATTTCGCTTTTTCCAGCGCGGCTTGCAGCGATTCCACTTGCGCGGCATCGGCGTCGCGCTGCGATTTAGCTTGGTCCAGTTCTTCGGCGGAAATGACGCCGTTGTTCGCCCGCAATTCTTCGCGTCGTTTCAAGGTCGTTTCCGAAAGTTCAAGGTTCGCTTTCGCTTGCTGCAAATTTTTCTTCGCCGTGTCCAGTGCGGCAGATTCAGAACCGTGTTCCAATTCAAAAAGTAATTGGCCGTTTGTCACCGAACCGCCGCGCGCAACGGCAAGATTTGTCAATGCGCCCCCAATCGGAGAAGAGACATAAACATATTCGCCTTCGACATAACCTTGAAATGTTCCCGAAGAATTTTGCGAGCACCCGGCGACGATTGCAGCCAGCGCGAATCCGATTGCAACCCATTGAAATTTCGTAGCGGCTTTCGGCAGAAAGCCGCATAGCTGATTTGTCGAAAATTTGCGGCGCTCTACCGAGACGCCGCTACGACAGGTTAAGCCTTTCGCAAAAACCGCAAATGGTTTTAAACGCATCACTGAACAGAGAAGCCGATGCGAGGCGTTGTATCAATTTCAAAATTTTCGCTGTAGAGACGTTCTGTGAGCGCCGCTTCGACGGTCATAGACCGCCGCTACAATTGACAGCAAAAATTTTTGCAAGTTTGCGCCGATGCGCTAGAATTGCTGCCTTATGAAGAAGTTGCTTTTTGGGTTCGCGTTGGCTGGTTTCTTTTTGAATTTACCCGCGCAAGACGTGCGCACCAATTCGTCCGATTTGATTTCGCGTCCGCTTTCATTGGTTGATTGCCTGAACACGGCGCTGCAACAAAACGCCGCGATTCTCAAGGCGAAAAACGATCTTGAAGCCTCGCACGGCGTTGTCATCCAGACGCGCGCCATCGCGTTGCCGCAAGTCCATGCCAGCGGCCAATACAGGGACACCGACAAAAATGCGACCGAAAATTTCCCCGGCACGAGCGTTCCGCATGAAAATTGGAACGCGGGCGTTCAAATCCTCCAGAGCATTTACCAGGGCGGAAAAACGGTCGCCGCTTTGCGCGCGGCCGGGGCGACGAAGAAACAGGCGCTCGCGCAATATGACACCGCCATTGCCGACGCGCTGCTGTCCACGCGCCTTGCCTATTACGACGTGCTGCTGGCAAACCAGCAGGTGACCGTCCACGAAGCGTCGGTGAATTTGTTGCAAAAGGAACTCGAAGACCAGCAGCATCGTTATGACGCGGGCACGGTGCCGAAATTTAATTTGCTTCGCGCGCAAGTTGCGGTTGCCAACGAACGTCCGGCCATGATTCAGGCGAAAAATAATTTTCGTATCGCAAAAAACAATCTATCCAATCTTCTCGGTTACAATTTGCCGCGCGACATCTGGGAAGACGTTCCGCTCAATCTGACGGACACGCTCGACGACGCGCCGTATCAAATCAATTTGCCCGACGCGATCCAGCAGGCGCTGTCGCAGCGCAGCGAATTGATGGCGTTGCGCAAAGGCGAGCAATTGCAGGAACTCAACATCGTCAATGCAAAATCCGGTTACAAACCGAACGTCTCCGTTTTCGCGGGATATAACTGGTTCAACGCGCAATTCACGCCGCCCGTTGAACTCGACCACGACATTCACGGCTGGAACGCCGGCGCGCAGTTGAGCTGGGACATTTTTGACGGACTTTTAACGCGCGGAAAAGTTATCCAGGCAAAAGCGCTTTACGAAAAATCCAAAACGGATGTGGCCGACGAATCGCGGCAGATCGAACTCGAAGTGCGCACGGCGTATTCGCAATTCATCGAGGCGAAGGAAGTTTTGGATTCTCAACACGCAGTTCAGGAACAAGCCGACGAGGCGTTGCGCGAAGCCAGGGCGCGCGCCGAAGCCGGCACCGGCACGCAATTGGACGTGCTCGACGCCGAAACCGCGCTGACGCAGGCGCGCACGACGCAAGTGCAGGCGCTGCACGATTACGACACCGCCCGCGCCAGACTTCAGCGCGCCATCGGCGAAAACATGATCGCCACGGTCGCGACAAAATAATTTATTGTAGCGGCGCTCTGTGAGCGCCGTTTTCGATGGTCATAGACCGCCGCTACAAAATTGGCAACGGTTTGAATTGCGAGTGGGCGGGAATTCTGAAAAGATTTTCTTCTCATGGCAAAAATCCAACGCGCGCTCATTTCAGTTTCCGACAAAACAGGCTTAATGCCCTTTGCGCAAATCATGTCGCAAGCCGGAATCGAAATCATTTCCACCGGCGGCACGGCGAAAACTTTGCGCGAAGCCGGACTCACGGTCAAAGACGTCAGCGAACACACCGGTTTTCCTGAAATGCTCGACGGCCGTGTCAAAACATTGCATCCAAAAGTCCACGGCGGATTGCTCTTCATTCGCGGCAATGAAACGCACGAAGCAGCGGTGAAACAACACGGCATCGCGCCGATTGATCTGGTCGTCGTGAATCTTTATCCGTTCGAGCAAACCGTTGCAAAACCAAACGTCTCGCTGCACGACGCGATTGAGAACATTGACATCGGCGGGCCTTCGATGCTGCGCAGCGCGGCAAAAAATCACGACAGCGTGACGGTCGTCGTTGACCCGATGGATTACGCGGAAGTGGCAAAGCAAATTTCAGAAAATGGAAACACGACTTTGGAATTGCGCCGCAAACTCGCGGCGAAAGTTTTTGCGCGGACAGCGGCTTACGACGGCGCAATTGCGGCGCATTTGCAAAAAGAATTCAAAGCAACCAATGCAGATTTGCCGGCGTCACTCAACATTTTTTCGCCGCTGGCGCAGCCGCTGCGTTATGGGGAGAATCCTCATCAAGTCGCCGCGCTTTACGGAAAATTTTCCGAATTTTTCCAGCAGCTTCACGGCAAGGAGCTTTCCTACAACAACATCCTGGATTTGACGGCGGCGGCGCAATTGATTTCAGAATTTGAAAAAGACGCGCCAACATTGGCGATTTTGAAGCACACGAATCCTTGCGGCGTCGGGCAGGGGAAAAATTTGCGCGAAGCGTGGGACAATGCGTTTGCGACGGACAGACAGGCGCCGTTCGGCGGAATCATCGCGACGAACAAAATTTTGGACGGCGACTGCGCGGAAGCGATCTCGGAAATTTTCAGCGAAGTCATTGTCGCGCCTGATTTTTCGCCGAAAGCGCTGGCAATTTTACAAAAGAAAAAAAATCTGCGCTTGGTTAAAATGACGGCTCGCGGAGACGCTCATCCCACCAGCAAATTTGACATCCGCAGCGTCGGCGCGGATTCCTATTTGATGCAGGAACGCGATTTGAAAACGGCGACGCGCGCGGATTTGAAAATCGTCACGAAACGGCAACCGACGGAAACGGAATTGAGCGCGATGCTTTTCGGCTGGCGCGTGGTGAAGCACGTCAAATCAAACGCAATCGTTTATGTGGCTGCGGACAGGACGTTGGGCGTCGGCGCCGGACAAATGAGCCGTGTGGATTCCAGCCGCATCGCAGTTTGGAAAGCGGGCGAGGCAAAACTGTCGCTCAAAGGCAGCGTGGTTTGCAGCGACGCATTTTTTCCGTTTCCCGACGGCTTGATTGCCGCAGCAGAAGCGGGCGCGACGGCGGCAATCCAACCGGGCGGTTCGGTGAAGGACGCGGAAGTGATTGCGGCGGCGGATGAACGCGGAATGGCAGTGGCATTCACGGGCGCGCGGCATTTCAGACATTAAATCACGGCTCGCGAAGACGCCCGCCCCACCAGTTTGATTATTGAAGCAGCCAATAAATTAAAATGAACTGGACGGCTGTAACGGCAATTAAAATTCCACACACACACAGTTCGCGCAAACGCAAGCCGCGTTGTTTTACCGGAGCGAGCCAGAATTGGATTTTCACCGAACCGAAACTGATGACGTCGCCGTTGCGCAGCGGCGCGGCTTGGACCGGTTGATGATTGACGGCGGCAAACGCATTTGGCGCGACGGCGAGCGTAAATCTTTTGTTGTCGCGATGAAGTTCCAAAGTAAGGTGCTGATCCCAAACGCCGTCATCGTCCAATTGCCAATCGTTTTGCGCGGCGCGTCCGATGCAAAAAGGAAAATGGCGGACAACCATTTGATTGCCCGCCTTTTTTCCTGAAAGAACGTTAAGCTGGATCATCACCAAATGCTTCTGTCCACGGTGATTTGGTCGTCGGGCCAAATCTGCGGGTCTTTGGCCGGGTTTTGGAGGGCTTCGTCATAATTAACCTTGATGCGCTGGCCGTTGCTGGCGCGGACAACCCAGATTTTTCTGTGACTGGAATACGGCGTCAAACTGCCCGCAGCTTGAATGGCTTTGGTGACGGTGGTATCGCCGACGTATTGAAATATGCCCGAATGACCAACTTCGCCGCCGACGTAATAAACGCGGTCGCCGGATTTCACGGTGACGTTCAGGCGGACATAGTATTTTGGAACGTAATTGGTGTAGATTTCGTCTTGCAACTCGCCGGCGGTTTTTCCGGCGGCGTAAATCGGGCCAATGAGCGGCAAGGTAATGGTGCCATTCTCCTTGATCATTTCTTCATGCGCGGGAATTGCCTCCAGCGTGCCGGAAAAAACCGCAATCACGGTTTGACCGACACGGAACCGGGCAACATTCGGCGGTGCGGATTGCTTGGGCGTGTCGAGAGAAAATAGGCTGTTATTCGATGTCGTGTCACAACCGGTGAGAGTCATGCTCGCGAGCAGCCCGAGACATACAAACAGTCCGTGAAAAAATAATTTCATTGCGTTAATCGTTGCGAAATTGCCCAAGCAATCAATACTTTTGTTTAATGCCTGTGCGATCTGTGTCGCCTTCTCCGGCTTTTGCCTTTGCTTCGGCGTTCTGTTCCTCATCGTTCTTCGAATAGTAATAATAGCCATGATAATAGCCGCTGTAATAGTAATAACTTTCGTCTTGCGACATGTTGATGTTGTTGAGGACAACGCCGATGAGGTTGCCGCCGACTTTTTCAATCAGCTGTTTGGCGCGGACGTTCATCGGCTGCGGATAGCGGCGATATTGGATGACCTGGATCACCATGTCCACTTCGCTGGCGAGCACGGCGGCGTCGCTGACACCCATGATGGGCGGTGAATCGAAGAAGACGAAATCGTAGCGCTGTTTCAATTCGGAAATCATTTCCTTCATTGACGCCGAACCCAGGATGTTCATGGAACTGCTGGGCAATTTGCCGCTGGCCATGAGGTCAAGCGTCGGAAGATTTGTTCGTTGGATGACTTCTTCGATGGTGTTTTGCTTGAGCAGATAATTGGTCAAGCCGAGGTTGTTGCCGACATGCAGTAATTTGTGCATCGTCGGGCGGCGCAAATCCGAGTCAACAATCAACACGCGCTGGCCGGCCTGGGCGAACACGGTGGCCAGATTCAAGGTAGTCGTGGATTTGCCTTCGCCGGCGCCGGCGCTGACGACGACGATGGTGTTAAGCTTGTCATCTTTGCGTGAGAACAGCAGGTTGGTGCGCAAAACGCGATACGCTTCTGCGTGCTGGCTTTCAGAGCCTTCGTCAATCAGGTAGCCGATATCTTGGGGAATGACGCCGAGCACGGGTGCTTGAAGCGCGCGTTCCACGTCGTCAATCGTTTTAACGCTCGTGTCGAGATATTCGATGAAAAAGGCCAGGCCGATGCCGACCAGCAAACCGACAATGACGCCGAAACTGATATAGAGGGTTTTCTTCGGACTGTCGGGGTCTTTGCCGGGCTGCGCCTGGTCAACAAGTGTGACCATCGAAGTTTTTGGAATCCCCAAATCCACTTCTTCATTCCTGATTTTCGCCTCAAGCAATTTGTGAAGTTCAACCATGTTCGCCCATTTTCGCTTGGCTTCCCAATATGGTTGTCCGCGTTCGCCTTCCGCCAAATCAGTGTTGATGGCGGTTTGGAGAGTATTTGTCAATGTATCCAGGCGCGCTTTTAATGCCGTGACTTTGCTTTCCAAGCTTGCCATGACTCCGGTGACGCTTGCGTCTATTTCACTGTCTAATTCCTTGATCATGGATTGGGCGCGGGTGACTTCGGGGCTGGACATTCCATAATCGTTGGTGAGGGAGACATAGGTTTGCGATGCCGTGTGCCATTTATCCAGCAAGCCGCTCAAAGCAGTGTCTTCGTTCATACGTGGCAAAACATCCCGAAGCATGGTTGGGTTTGTTGACTGCAACGAGCGCAGATGATCCAGCGTGGTCAATAATTCGGTGTAATTTTTTTCGCTTTCGATTTTCTCTTCATTGTAACGCTGCATGTCCGTGCTGCTGATGGTCGGGCT
>DASQOZ010000036.1:0-16380 GCA_035644195.1 Candidatus Methylomirabilota bacterium
AAATCCGGCGTTGTGAAAATTCAGCAGCACGGTCGTCATGCCGAAGCCGAGCAGGCCGAGCGGCGCGGGATTGGCGGTGGTGTCTTTGATTTGAATGGAAGATTCGCTCATGTGATTGGTGGTTTGGTTGAAACGGGAACGGCGCGATAATTGCATCTACCGGACAAGCGGGTCAAGCCCAACAAAAAATCAACGCTTCGTTCCGGCCAATTTCAACAACTGTTCAAACTGCGCTTCCGTCAGCGGCGAAACGGAAAGACGCGATTGTCTGACCAGCGGCATTTCGCGGAGAAGTTTGTCGGCTTTGATTTGCGTAAGCGTCACGGATTTGGCCAAAGGCTTTGCTGGAATTAAATCCACGCATGACCAGTCGCCTTCATCGGCGGTCGCGTCGGGATAAAATTCTTTTTCCACGCGCGCGAGGCCGACAACTTGTTTTTCGCTGACGCTGTGATAAAAGAAAACAGCGTCGCCTTTTTTCATCGCGCGCAGATTGTTCCGCGCCGCAAAATTCCGCACGCCCGTCCACGCGGTTTTGCCGTCCTTCACAAATTGCGTCCACGAATAAGATTCGGGTTCTGATTTCACGAGCCAGCAGTTCATGCCTGGAATTTAACCACCAAGGCACAAAGGCACCAAGAAAACTTTGTGTCTTGGTGACTTGGTGGTTATTTTCCGTTCATGGACTTTGCAGAAAATTTGGGTTCAATCCGCCAGCGGATAAAAACCGCGTGCGACCGCAGCAGCCGCGCGCCGGATTCCGTCACGCTGCTGGCGGTTTCCAAAACGCAGCCGCCGGAAACCGTGAAAGCCGCCGCTGATCTTGGTTTGATTTTGTTTGGAGAAAACAAAGTCCAGGAGGCGAAAGCAAAAATTCTATTGTGTCCCGGAAAGTTGCGCTGGCATTTCATCGGGCATCTGCAATCGAACAAATGCCGCGACGCGGTGGAATTGTTTGAAATGATCCAAAGCGTGGACAGTTTGAATCTGGCGCGGGAAATTTCCAGGCGCTGCGAACAGGCGGCGAAAACGATGCCGATATTGATGGAAGTCAACGTCGCGGGCGAAGCGAGCAAGTTCGGTTACAGGCCGGAACAATTGCTGGCGGAGTTGAAAGAAATCAATTCTTTGCCGCGAATCGAAGTTCACGGGCTGATGGCGATTCCGCCTTACACAGCCGAACCGGAGAAATCGCGTCCGTATTTCAAACGGTTGCGCGAATTGAAAACGGAGTGCGAAAAAATCCTCGGCGCGCCGCTGCCGCATTTGAGCATGGGCATGAGCGGTGATTTTGAAACCGCCATTGAAGAAGGCGCGACGATGGTGAGAATCGGAACAGCTTTGTTTGGGCAGCGAAAATCCATTCGAACGAATCCGACAATCTGAAATCAGACGGGTTGCGGCTGAACTTTTTCGGGGTCAACGCCAAAGCTTTGATGGCTTGCGCCACGACTTCGCGACAATTTCACGAATGATTTTTTCTCCGCGCCTCCGCTCCTCCGCGGAAATCCTCTTTGTTCTCATAGGAAACGACAATTTGCCGATGGAAAATTTTTCGCATGGGCAATTATACCCATTGCTAAAAGGCGCGCGCGGCTTATTTAGGTAGAAGGGGGGATTGGTCAAGGAGTTTATTAAATGCGCGAACATTCACAAAGAGGAGCGCTCGTTGAAGGGTTGGGTGGAAAGCCATTCGATTCCGACGCGGCATTTTTGGCGTCCATCGTCGAAAATTCCGACGACGCCATCATCAGCAAAGATTTGAACGGCGTCATCATGAGTTGGAACTGCGGCGCAGAGCGTATTTTCGGTTATAGCGCGGCGGAAGCCGTTGGCAAGCCGGTCTCCATTCTCATTCCTCCGGATCATGCCGATGAGGAACCAAAAATTCTTGAACGCATCCGCCGGGGCGAACGGATTGAGCATTATGAAACCGTGCGCCGCCGAAAGGACGGCTCGATGGTGGATGTTTCGCTGACGGTATCGCCCATCAAGGATGCCGATGGCAGAGTCATTGGCGCTTCAAAAATTGCGCGGGAAACCTGCGAACAGCGTCGTGTTCTGGAGCAATTACGGCAAAGTGAAGAGCGTTATCGGGTGACTTTGGCGAGCATCGGCGACGCGGTGATTTCCACTGACAATGAAGGCCGGGTCACGTTCATGAACGCAGTTGCCGAAGAGATGACCGCCTGGGAACAAAATGAAGCCCTTGCCATTCCCCTTGAAAAAGTATTTCCCATTATCAACGAAATCACACGCCGGCCGGTTGAAAATCCCGTCGCGCGCGCGCTTCGGGAAGGCAAGGTCGTGGGATTGGCCAATCATACCATCCTCATTTCCAGGGACGGAAAAGAATGGCCGATTGATGACAGCGCCGCTCCCATTCGCGGACAGAAGGGAGACGTGAGAGGAGTGGTGCTGGTATTTCGGGATGCAACCAAACAACGGGCGGCGGAACTGACAGCGCGGAAACTGACGTCCATCGTCGAAAATTCCGACGACGCAATCATCGGCAAAGATTTGAACGGCGTCATCACGAGTTGGAACCGCGGCGCAGAACATATTTTCGGTTATAGCGCGGCGGAAGCCGTTGGCAAGCCGGTCTCCATTCTCATTCCTCCGGATCATGCCGATGAGGAACCAAAAATTCTTGAACGCATCCGCCGTGGCGAACGGATTGGCCATTATGAAACGGTGCGCCAGCGCAAAGACGGGACGTTGATAAATGTTTCACTGTCCGTATCGCCCATCAAGGATGCCGACGGCAGAGTCATCGGCGTTTCAAAAATTGCGCGCGACATCACGCAACATAAGCGGATGGAGAAAGAATTGGTGAAAGCTAATGCGATATTGGCAGAACGCGCCCGCGATCTGGAAACAGCGGTTGCCGAACGCACAGCCCGCCTTCAGCAAACCATCGCCGATCTGGAAACTTTCTCCTACACCGTTTCGCATGATTTGCGTTCACCGTTGAGGGCGATGCAAGGTTTCGCCCAGGCCATCATCGCCGGATATGCGGACAAACTCGATGCTGAAGGGAAAGAATATCTGCAACGAATCAGCAGTTCCGCCATCAGGATGGACAAATTGATCCTGGAAGTTTTGACCTACAGCCGCATCGGCAGCCGCGACGTTCCAATCAAGCCCGTTGATCTGGATAAACTCATCGAAGAAGTCATTCATACTTATCCTTCCATCCGCGAATCCAATGCTGAAATCATCATTAAACATCCGTTGCTTCCGGTTCTCGGCAGCCACGCTTCTCTGGCCCAGGTTGTTTCCAATCTGCTGACCAACGCGGCCAAATTTGTTCCGGCGGGAGCAAAAGCGAAGGTCCGAATCCGGACCGAAAAAAATGATTCAAAAGTCCGATGCTTCTTTGAAGACAATGGCATCGGCATCCCGCAAAATTCTTTGGCCAAAATTTTTGAACCGTTCCAACGCGCCCACCCCCATGCGAATTACGAAGGGACGGGCATGGGACTGGCGATTGTGCGCAAAGCGGTTAAACGAATGGGTGGAATCGTTGACGTTCAATCACACGAAGGCCAGGGCAGCACGTTTTGGATTGAGCTTCCAGCCGCAAATTATGAATAATACCGATTACAACATCCTGTTGGTGGATGACGAAGAGAACGACGCCACGCTCGTCAAAATGGCGTTCAAGCAAAACAATATCATTAGCCCCATCCAATGGGTGAAAGATGGAGTGGAGGCGGTCGCCTATTTGAACGCCGAAGGCATTTACGCAGACCGCATAAAGTATCCTTTCCCGCAGGTTCTGCTCCTGGATCTCAAAATGCCGCGCATGACTGGACTGGAATTGTTACAGTGGCTCCGGGTCAATTCTCATTTCAAAATCATACCGACCATCATCATGACTTCTTCGCGGCAAGAGACTGACATCGAGAAAGCCTACGATTTGGGCGTGAATACTTACATGATCAAACCGTCGTCCTTTGATGAACTCAAGAACATGGTCAAAGCCATCCATGAATATTGGGCGATAAGCGTCAAACCCAAGCCGAGGTGGTCGAGGAAGTTCTAGGCGGAGAAGAAATTAAACCAATTGCGGCTGCACTTTTTCGGGATCAACGCCCAAATCCTTGATGGCTTGCGCCACGACTTCGCGTCCGATGAGATTTTTTTCCGCCAGCGCGTAGAGCGTGCCGATGACAGTGGATTCAGCATCCACCTCAAAAAATCTTCGCAACCGCGCGCGGGTGTCGCTGCGGCCAAATCCGTCCGTGCCGAGCGTGAACAATCCACCCGGAACCCACGGCGCAATCTGGTCGGACACGGTGCGGATGTTGTCAGAAACGGCGATGAACGCCCCCTGCTCTTTCGCCAAAAGATTTTCGACGTAGGATTTTCTCGCCGATTCGGTCGGATGCATCATGTTCCAGCGCTGGCAACGGATCGCGTCGGTGCGGAGCAATTTGTAACTCGTCGCGCTCCAGACGTCGGCGCTCACGTCGTATTTTTCCGCGAGAATTTCCTGCGCTTTCAACGCGGATTGAATGATTGTTCCGCTGCCAAAAATGTGCGCTTTGATTTTTTTGCCCTCACCCCCAGCCCCTCTCCCATCCGATGGGAGAGGGTGGCCGCCGGAGGCCGGGTGAGGGTTTTCTATTCCAGATTTGAATTTATATAGCCCTTTCAAAATTCCGTCTTCGACGCCTGGGGGCATCGGCGGCATCTGATAATTTTCGTTGTAGAGCGAGAGGTAATAAAAAATGTCCTCGCCTTCGGCATACATCCGGCGCAATCCGTCTGCAACAATCACGGCCAATTCAAAACCGAACGCCGGGTCGTAAGGCAGACAGGTCGGAATCGTACTCGCGTGGAGCAGGCTGTGGCCGTCCTGATGTTGCAGGCCTTCGCCGTTCAGCGTTGTGCGACCAGCGGTCGCGCCGAGCAAAAATCCTTTCGCGCGGATGTCGCCCGCGAGCCAGAACAGATCGCCCGTGCGTTGCGGCCCGAACATCGAATAGTAAATGTAAAACGGAATCATCGGCACGCCGTGAGTGGCGTAACTCGTGCCCGCCGCGATGAACGACGCCATCGAGCCGGATTCGGTGATGCCTTCTTCGAGGATCTGGCCGTCCTTCGCCTCGTGATAAAACGAAAGCGTCTGGCTGTCCACCGGTTCGTAAAGCTGGCCTTTCGACGAATAAATTCCGATCTCACGGAACAACACGTCGAGTCCGAACGTGCGCGCCTCATCGGGAATGATGGGAACAAGATTTTTGCTGACGCCTTTGTGCCGCAGCAAAACACGCAATATATTTCCAAACGCTGTTGTTGTCGAAATTTCCGTCCTCGATTCCTTGAAAAATTCGGCGAAATAATCCAGCTTCGGCACGTCCAGCTTGACGTCTTTGACGATCCGCGCGGGCAAAAATCCGCCGAGCGCTTTGCGCCGTTCGAGCAGATATTTTATTTCCGGGCTGTCGGCCGGAGGACGATAAAACGGCGTTTCGGCAATCACGTCGTCGTTGACAGGAATCTCGAAGCGTTCGCGGAATTCGCGCAGCTCCTTTTCGTTCATCTTTTTCTGTTGATGCGAAATGTTGCGGCCTTCGCCCGCTTCGCCGAGGCCGTAGCCTTTGACCGTTTTCGCGAGAATCACCGTCGGCTGGCCTTTGTGTTCGGTCGCGGATTTGTAAGCGGTATAAACTTTTTTCGTGTCATGACCGCCGCGCAGCAATTTGCGAATCTGGTCGTCCGTAAGATGGTTCACCAGCGCGAGCAATTCGGGATATTTTCCAAAAAAATGTTTGCGCGTGTAGCTGCCCGGCTCGACGCAATACTTTTGAAAATCGCCGTCAACGCATTCTTCCATCCGCTTGAGCAACAGGCCGCTCTTGTCGCGCGCAAACAAATCGTCCCAATCGCTGCCCCAAATCACCTTGATGACGTTCCAGCCCGCGCCGCGAAAAAGCCCTTCGAGTTCTTGAATGATTTTTCCATTGCCGCGAACCGGACCGTCGAGCCGCTGCAAATTGCAGTTGATGACCCAAATCAAATTATCGAGATTTTCGCGCGCGCCGAGCGTGATGGCACCGAGCGTTTCCGGTTCATCACATTCGCCGTCGCCGAGGAACGCCCAGACTTTCGGTTCTGTATTCCAATTGGTCAGCCCGCGCGACTGCAAATAACGATTAAACCGGCCTTGATACAGTGACATGATCGGGCCGAGCCCCATCGAGACCGTCGGGAATTGCCAGAAATCCGGCATCAAATACGGATGCGGATACGACGACAGTCCGCCGCCTTCGGCAAGCTCCTGCCGGAAATTTTGCAAATGCCGTTCGTCCAACCGGCCTTCCAAAAATGCGCGCGCATACATTCCCGGCGATGCGTGGCCTTGAAAATAAATCATGTCGCCCGGAAAATTTTCAGTCGCGCCGCGAAAAAAATGATTGAAAGCGACTTCGTAAAGCGTCGCCGCCGAAGCATAAGTGGAAATGTGTCCGCCGACGTTTGTGGTGGAATTGGCTTTGACGACCATCGCCATCGCGTTCCAGCGCATGAGACTTTTTATGCGGCGTTCCGTTTTCCAATCGCCCGGATATTTCGGCTGTTGCTCGACCGGAATCGTGTTTGCGTAAGGCGTGGTCAGCCCGGCTTGCGGACGCGGCGTGGCGCGCAATTGACTCGCAAATTTTTCAAGCAATTTTGCCGTGCGCTCCGACCCCTGGCTTTCAAGCGCCAGTTCAAAAACCGATTGCAACGATTCACTCCACCTGTCGCCATTGCCCTTGTCGGATGTCGAAGGGGAACGCGAGCCGTAAATATCTTTTGTCTCAACTTTCACTGTGTTTTAATTGGAAATCCGTGCGCAAAATGCGCACGTCAATTAAACCCAAATTTGCCGCAGACGCCAGCGAAAACGTAATTGTTGAACAGTTTGGAATGCGCGGATATGTCCGCGCTTTCAAAGCGGCGACATGTCGCCGCAGTCCAAATGGCCGGTTTGTCCTGTCATTTAACGCAAACAGATGAAATTATTTGATTGTTCCTTCAACTCGCCCGCCGAAAACCTCGCGTGCGATGAAGCCCTGCTCGATTGGTGCGAAGAAAATACTGGCGAAGAAGTTTTGCGATTCTGGGAATCGCCGACGTATTTCGTCGTCGTCGGCTATGCGAACAAAATTGCGACGGAAGTCAACGTGGCGAATTGTGAAGCTAAAGAAATTCCCATTTTGCGACGCTGCTCCGGCGGCGGAACTGTTTTGCAAGGACGCGGCTGCTTGAATTACGCGCTCATTTTGCGAATTGCTGAAAATTCCCCGCTCGCCAGCATTTCCAGCGCGAACCAATTCATCATGGAACGTAATCGTAAAGCAATTGAATCAGAAGTCAGAAGTCAGAAACCAGAAGTCGGAATTTCAATTTCCGGGCATACTGACCTTGCGCTCCGCCATTTGCCATCCGACTTCCGTCCTCTGAAATTCAGCGGCAATTCCCAACGTCGTCATAAAAATTTCCTGCTCTTTCACGGAACATTTCTTTTGGATTTCAACCTCTCGCTCGTCAGCGAATGTTTACGGATGCCGTCGAAGCAGCCGAATTATCGCAGCGACCGCAGCCATGACAGTTTTTTGACGAATCTAAATTTGTCAGCGGACAAGGTGAAGGCCGCGATGCGGAAAATCTGGAAAGCACAGTCACCCCTAGAAAATCCGCCGTTGGAAAAAATTTCTGAATTGGCCCACGAAAAATATTTGATGCACGAGTGGAATTGGAAATTTTAACTCTAACTACATTACGCTGAAAACAAGCAAAAGAGAAATGAGCATTGCGGCAATCGCAATGATGCGAGACCAAAAAACTTCTTTTTTAACAAAACAGGAAATAGCAAATGCCAGCGCGGCGATTCCTAAACCTCTGTGAATTTGTTCGAGCAACCCTAAAAGGGAAAGTAAAGGCGCTTTAAGGTCAGGTGTAAGTTCATCGTAATGATCGCTAATAATTTTCCAATGCAACTTGCCATAAGCTATCAAAACAAAAAATCCGAACATTGCCATAATCGCTGATGCCATTCCCAAAGCGAAACCTTTTGGTTTTTGTTTTACCGCTTCGATTTCAGAGCTGGTTGGATTGTTTTGCATTTCATTAGCCGCCCGCAGCCATTCCAACTCCAGTTCCCGGCTCGGTCTGGCTTTTTGGATCGAGCAATTCGTCAATTTTCTTTTTATCCAAACCGGAAATTTCCAGCGCGACTTCGCGAACTGTCTTACCGGTTTCGTAAGCGACCTTCGCAATTTTCGCAGCCTTGTCGTAGCCGATTTCCGGCGCGAGTGACGTGCACATCGCCAGACTTTTCTCAATATTGCTCTCGCATTTTTGCGCATCGGCTTCCAGACCTGAAACACAGCGGCTCGCAAAAACGCGGCTCGCACTCGTCAGCAAATCAATCGCCTGAAGCAAATTGTGCGCGGCGACCGGCAACATCGTATTCAATTCAAAATTACCGAATGTGCCGGCAAACGTCACCGCTGCGTCGTTGCCGATGACTTGCGCCCCGACCTGAATCACCATTTCGCACATCACCGGATTCACTTTGCCCGGCATGATGGACGAGCCGGGCTGCGTCGCCGGCAATTTAATTTCGCCCAAACCGCAGCGCGGACCGGAACCAAGCCAGCGAATGTCGTTCGCAATTTTAATCAAACTCACCGCGACGGTTTTCAATGTGCCGCTCGCTTCAACCAGCGCGTCAATTGCGCCCTGCGCTTCAAAATGATTCGTCGCCTCGCGCAAATTTAGTTTCGTTTCGCGCGCGATGCCTTCAATCGTCCGCCGTGAAAATTCCAGATGCGTGTTGATTCCAGTTCCGACCGCCGTTCCGCCGAGTGGCAATTCGCCGAGATTCTTCTCCAACGATTTCAGGCGCATAATGCCGTGGTCAATCTGGCTTGCGTAGCCGCTGAATTCCTGACCGAGCAGGATCGGCGTCGCGTCCTGCAAATGCGTCCGGCCAATTTTCAAAACCGAATCAAACTCCTTTGCCTTTTTGTCGAGCGTGGAATGCAATTCTTCCAGCGCGGGAATCAGATTGTGAATAATGCCGTCGAGCGCGGCCAAATGAATCGCCGTCGGAATCACGTCGTTGGAAGATTGTCCACGATTGACATGGTCGTTCGGATGAACCGATTTATCACCGCGCTTGCCGCCGGAAATTTCGCACGCGCGATTGGCAATGACTTCATTAACATTCATGTTCGTCGAAGTGCCGGAACCGGTCTGAAAAATGTCCACGACGAATTGCGAATCCAATTTGCCTTCGATGACCTCTTGCGCGGCTTTTTGAATCGCGTCGGAAATATTCTTTGGAAGTAGATCAAGCGAAGTATTTGCAACAGCCGCGTATTTTTTGATCAAGCCAAGCGCGCGAATGAATTGTCGTGAAAAGCGTAAATTGCTGATCGGAAAATTCTCCACTGCGCGGGCGGTTTGCGCGCCGTAATAGGCATCAGCCGGAATTTGCATCGGCCCCATCGAATCGGATTCGGTTCGGAAATCGGTTTTCATCGGCGGCGAGTTTATGAGAAATGGTGCTGAAATTCCATTAAAACAAATTTGACCGCCGCAACTTTTGCGTTTCAATTGATTCATGCGCAATCGCATAGCTGCACCGCCGTCAAAACCGCTGATGGTTTTCGACGGCGACTGTAATTTTTGCAAATTTTGGATTGCGCGTTGGCGAAAATTGACCGGCGAGGCTGTGGATTATTTGCCGTTTCAAAATCCACAAGTCGCAAAGCACTTTCCCGAAATTCCGCGCGAGCAATTTGAGAAATCTGTCCAATTCATTGAAACCGATGGCGCGGTTTACTCCGGCGCTGAAGCCGTTTTTCTTTCGCTCGCAAAAAATCCAAAATGGCAATGGCCGCTGCGGTGGTATCGCAAATCTCGCATCTTTGCCAAAATTACTGAAGTCGCTTACCGCTTCGTCGCAAAACATCGCTCGTTTTTTTCGCGACTTTCAGGAACGCATCCTTGAAAGCGTTTTACAGTATTCCGCTTCATGGTTGATATGGCGTCGTTAAAAAACGACAGACGGCGGGGTCATGGCGCACCTTCAATTCATTGAAAAATGAGTTGCCGAAAAATCCTTCGCCAGAGCGGGCAAACAAGGAAAAAATTGTGCGATTCCTAACCAATGCGCCAGACGATGCGCGCCTTGTTCAGGTCATACTGCGACATCTGCATTTTCACGCGGTCGCCGACGGTGAGTTTCACAAATCGTTTCCGCATCTTGCCGGAAATCGTCGCCAGCACCTGATGCTTGTTGTCCAGCTCGACGCGAAACATCGTGCCGGCCAGCACCTGCATAATTTTTCCTTCAACTTCAATGTGTTCTTCCATGAATCAATAAATGAGTGCGGAATCTACCTGTGCCCAATCGCGAAAGCGAATCAAAAAAATCCCGAAAACAAAACAGGCGACGCCCTTTGCGAACGTCGCCTGCTGAAATGATTCAAAATTAATAGCGATCACGACCGCCGCCACCACCGCCACGGCCACCACCGCCGCCGCCGTATTCACGACGCGGACCGCGATCGCCGCCGCCGCCGCCGCGAGGACGCTCTTCCTTCGGACGCGCGACATTGACCGTCAACTGACGGTCGCCCAGCGTTGCGCCGTTCATGGCTGAAATAGCCTTTTGCGCTTCTTCGGGCGATGACATGGTGACGAACGCGAAACCGCGCGAACGGCCGGTCATGCGATCCATCATCAGGTTCGTTTCGACGACTGTGCCGTGGGCGGCGAACGCCTCCTGCAAGTCGTTTTCCGTGGTGTTGAAGGAAAGATTTCCAACAAACAATTTATTGCTCATAGATGATTTGCTGCTCGACCAACCGTTTCAGACCGTTCCCGACTGCCGGGTTTCAAATCATCATTGAACCAAGTTCACTTGAAGATTCACCATGTTCAGAAAGCAAGTTTATCTCACAGACACGATTACCGTAGCCATTCCAGAATTTCTTTCAAGCCTAAATTTCAGGTAGGAACGGCTGACAAAAGTTACGAAGT
The DNA here is from genome assembly GCA_035644195.1 of Candidatus Methylomirabilota bacterium. Classification (GTDB taxonomy): domain Bacteria; phylum Verrucomicrobiota; class Verrucomicrobiia; order Limisphaerales; family UBA11358; genus UBA11358. Next base: position 11,047 of record DASQOZ010000036.1, read on the forward strand.
AACGACCGAAAATAGCCCGCCGTTTTAACGGCGGGAAACCGAAATTAAAAGAAATTGAGTCCCGAAGGGACGAAAGAAAGAATTCTGCCGCCCCCGCGGGGGCTTTTCTTGTTTTTGACGGGATTATGCACATGACGGAAGTTTCCCTCTCCCCGCCCAAGTGGGGAGAGGGTCAGGGTGAGGGGGTTCATCATTTCAATAAATTAAAACTCCTCACCCCCCCCAGCCCTCTCCTCGTTTGGCGAGGAGAGGGAGAAATCCTTTGCTTCAACACGCCGTTCTTACGTCATGTGCATAATCCCAGTTTTTGACCATTTCCCGCAGTTGAAACCGCAGGCTATTGTCTTTTGTCCCGTCGGGACTCAAAAAATCAAAAATATCAAGGGGACAAAAGAAAAGAGACCGGACACTACTCCGGTCTCTTCAACGAGAACTAAGCGCTAAAAAACAGCGGCTTTCAACACCATCGGATGCATCACACACGGAACCTTGCATCAACGACGTCATCAATCTACCAAATCCCCTATCCCCTGCCAGTCACCAATACTGGTTACATACAGCTAAGGGTATATGTCTTTCACAAACCCATTTTGTTACCCGCATAAACAAAGGATGAAATGATGAAAAATAAACAGCTTTACGCATCCGACACATTTGAGGATGCTCTTACGCAATGCAAATTCAGGTCATACAAAAGGCTTGGGACAATACTTGGGAAACGGTTATTGGACAGCCAATTTCAACGATTATGATTGCTGTCCTCACATTTCTAATCGCCTTTGGCCTTGCTCGAAAATATCGGGGCAAGGAATATGCAAAAGACTGGCTTTTTGATGCCGTGGCTGGTGTGTCGCTATAACAAGAGATCAATTAGCCACATTGGGATTGAGAGACAAGGAACTTGACCTGCACTTGGGACAACCATTTTTTACAGATGCCTATTGGAGTCAGGATTTGACGATGAGGATTGAGCGTTTAGCAAATGAAATAAAACAATAAAAGTGACAAAAAAACTCGAAAAACATTTTCACCGCCTCAAAAACTTCGCCACGGCTTCCGTCCGCGTGCGCACCTGCAACTTTTCGTAAATCCGCCGGATGTAAGTGTGCACGGTCTCGTAGCTGATCTGGAGTTTGTCCGCGATTTCTTTATACATCAGTCCCTGGCTCAACAGGTCGAGCACCTGCTGTTCGCGTTCGGAAAGAGTTTCCGTCTGCGCCTCCGCTGCCGCCGTCCGCTGGAACGATTGCACCACCTTGCGCGCGATGTGCATCGTCATCGGCGAGCCGCCGCGCTGCACTTCCTGGATGGCTTCGAGCAATTCCTTGCTGGACGTGCGCTTGAGCATGTAGCCGTTCGCGCCCGCCGCCAGTGCGTCAAAGATATTTTCCGTGTCCTCATAAACCGTGAGCATCATCACCTGGATTTCCGGCAACAACTTTTTCAATTGCCGGACGCATTCGACGCCGTTCATGCCGGGCAGGTTGATGTCCATCAGCACGACGTTTGGCTTCACGTTCGGTAAATCCTTGAGCGCGTCCTCGGCATTTGGATATTGGCTCACGCAACGGAAGCCGTCCACGCGATTCAGCACGCGCGCGAGTGTGCCGCGCAATTTTTCGTTGTCTTCGACGATGGAAACAGAAATGGGCATAAAATAAATCAGCCACAGATAAACACGGATTTGAACCAGAATCTATAACTTCCTCTCCTCCGATTGGCCGGTCGCGCGACGAGCGCGAAGAAAAAGAAGGATTTTATTTTTCGCGTTGCTTCGCGCACCTTCGCGCGAAATTATATATTACAAGAAATTCTGAAATAAAAAAGGCGCTTACGGGATGTCAGCGCCTTGATGGAAAAATCAGATTAGCTTTTGCGACTGCGGCGCGCTTGATAAAGGAGCGCCATGCCTGAAAGGCCGAGAATGACCATCTACCGTTTATATTCTTCAACCGTCTGCCCGCTTTCATCCAGCGAATAAAAAGAACGCTTGTCCGGCGTGAATTGAAAGTGAAACGAGCCGGAATTGTCACTCAATTTCACCGCGAAACCACCGGAATTGAGGTCGTAAATCTGTCCGCGAAAGATTTGCACCGCAGCGGTCCGCGAATTCCAAACAAATTCGCCGTCTTCAAAAATCGTGATCGCGCTGTCGTGATAGGTTTTATCCTGCGAGCGATAAACTCCCGCCAGATTTGTCAGCGTCGGCGTCTCGACGCGATAAACCGGCGTGGACGCGGAATAATTATTTGTGCGCGAGCTTTCTGAATTACTTGAGCTGGAAGAAATACAGCCGGTCAATGCGATAAACCCGCCAGCCGGAAGCAGCAATAAAATGCCGACGCCAAAAATTTGAAAAACTTTTTTCACAAATCAACCTCCGGCCTCAAATTTAATCGCGTCCGGTAAAATTGCTAACTGAAATTTTTGTTTGCCGAAATTTCGTTCCACCTTTAATTTAATTTTGCGACCGCAAACCCCAACGGTCACAGAGGAAACAATCACCTATGACAAAAACACTGACGGGTGCGGAATTGAATGATTTGGTCGCGGGACTGCACAAGCTCTCGCGCAATCTGTGGTGGACGTGGGACCAGGAGGCGCAGGACTTGTTCAAGCAACTCTCGCCGCGCGCCTGGCAAAATCTTTATCACAACGCCGTCGCCGTGCTGCGCGAGGTCTCGGATTACGAATTGCGCGTGCATTTGCAGGAAGTCCAGTTCGCCCGCCAGGCCCGCTCCGTGCTGAACGATTTTGAGAAATATCTCGCGGACGAAAATACATGGGGACACAAGCACGCCGCGCATTTGCGAAAAAAACCGGTTTGCTATTTTTCCGCCGAGTTCGGATTTCACGAATCGCTACCGATTTCCGCAGGCGGCCTCGGCATCCTCGCCGGCGACCATGCGAAATCCGCGAGCGACCTCGGCCTCGGCTTCATCGGCATCAGTTTGTTCTATCGCGAAGGTTATTTCCAGCAGGCGATAGACGTGAACAATTGGCAGACCGAGTATTACAATCTAATTGATCCCGCGAACGTCCCGCTCGAACCGGTTTTGAATTCCGAAGGCGAGCGTTTGATTTGCAACGTCGAAATCGGCATGAGCAACGTGTCGTTTCAGGCATGGCGCATCAATGTCGGGCGCGTGCCGGTTTATTTGCTCGATGCGAACGTGCCGGAAAATGAGGAACACTTCCGCGATCTGACGGCACGCGTTTACGGCGGCGACAGCACCACGCGCATCATGCAGGAAATGTTGCTCGGCATCGGCGGCGTGCGATTGCTGCGCGCGCTCGGCGTCGAGCCTTCCGTCTATCACATGAACGAAGGGCACGCGGCATTTCTCACGCTCGAATTGATGCGCGAAAAAATGGCCGAAGGAAAAGGATTTCCCGAAGCGCAGAACGAAACGAAATCGTGCTGCCACTTCACCACGCACACGCCCGTCGAAGCCGGACACGACCGTTTCAGTCCCGACCTGATGACTTTTGCGATGCAACGATACATCGCGCAATTGCCAGTGCCGTTTCAGGAAATTCTCGGGCTTGGCCGCGTTCATTCCGAAGATGCGCAGGAAACTTTTTGCATGACGGTGCTCGCGCTGAAACTTTCTCGCGCAGCCAACGGCGTCAGCGAATTGCACGGCCAGATCAGCCGTCACATGTGGCAAAATCTTTATCCGGGCGTGCCGGAAGACAAAGTCCCCATCGGCCACATCACGAACGGAATTCATCTGCTCGGCTGGATGAAAGGCAGCGTGCGGCAATTCTGGCGGAAGAAATTAACAAACGGTCGTGCCGGCGAAATGCCGGAAAGCACGGCGTTCTGGAGCATCCGCGCCGGTGTGGATTGGGCGGCGACGATCCATGAATGCGAATTCTGGCAGCGCATGATGGACCCGGAATTTTTGGCGGACGAAGAATTGTGGGCGCTGCGTTACAAATTGCGCCGCGAGATGATTGAATTCATCCGCCGCCGTTTGCTTTACCAAAACCAACGGCTCACGCCCGGCGATTTCATCCGGTTCGATCATTTGCTGAATCCCGACGCGCTGACCATCGGTTTCGCGCGCCGCTTTGCGACTTACAAACGCGCGCCGTTGATTTTCCAGCAGTTCGACAACATCGTAAAACTCGCGCACGACACCCAGCGTCCCGTGCAATTTATTTTTGCCGGCAAGGCGCATCCGCGCGACGACGAAGGCAAACGCTTCATCCAACAAATCATCCATTTGAGCAAGCACGGCGAACTCGCGGGCAACGTCGTCTTCATCGAGAACTACGACATCCACGTCGCGCGGCAAATGGTCGCGGGCTGCGACATCTGGCTGAACAATCCGCGTCGCCCGCTCGAAGCCAGCGGCACCAGCGGCATGAAGGCCAGTTGCCACGGCTGCATGAACATGAGCATTTTGGACGGCTGGTGGCGCGAAGGTTACGACGGCACGAACGGATTTGCCATCGGCGAAGATTCACAACCAGCCAGCGTCGAAGAACAGGATCGCGTGGACAGCGCAAATCTTTACAAGACACTCACCGAGCAAGTCGTGCCGCTGTTTTTCGACCGCGACGTCCACGGAATGCCGCGCAAATGGCTTCAGCGCATCCGCCGCACCATGGTCACGCTCGTGCCGCAATTCACCACCGACCGCATGGTCAAGGAATACACGCAGAAGTATTATCTGGCGAAGTGAAGTTATTGCGATTGGAGGATATAAAATTTTCGCCCGATGCTTAAATCTACCGCATTGGTCAGTGTCGCATTAAAAATGTTGTTGTTATGATCTGTGATTGAATTAGTCCAAACTGGCGTCCATTGATTCAACGGCTGGGCAATGTTCGTGCTTGTCAGCAAATAAAATGTCCCGCCAAATCCACAGGTCGCATTGAATTGAAGATTTGTTTTGAATAAAATGCTGTTTGTCAAGAGTGGTTGTGGCAGTGGAAAAATTTGTTCAGGAAGCGACGGGCTATCATTGAATCTATCACCAAGTTCACCAAAACTATTTCGACCCATAGCCCAAAGACTGCCGTTAGATTTACAAAATAGACTGAGAGAATCTCCCGCAGCAATCGCAACGACACTATTGGAAATAATTTGCTCTGGTTTATTGGTATTATTAAATGTGCCATCACCAAGTTGACCGCGTTCGTTGTCTCCCATAACCCAAAGACTGCCATTGGATTTAATAAATATACTATGACGGTATCCTGCAGCAATCGCAACCACACCACTAGAGCGTATCTCATAAATGTCTCAAGAGGATGATTACCGCCGCCAAATGAACAAACCCTTGAAAATTCTCCGCGTGGTATTCATAACGGACCACCAGC
>DASQOZ010000037.1:0-29360 GCA_035644195.1 Candidatus Methylomirabilota bacterium
CCGCGACCATCGGCCCGCACTTTGTCCGGCGGAAGAACCGCCGCCACAATGTCCCATTGTTCTTTGGTCAATTCCATCCATAACCACCTACACATCAATGGCAAAAATCACAAGCCCTATTTATGAGATGCGCTCTAATAAGAATTATCGGGAATAAAATTGGCAGTCGAACCTGTAAGCCAGTATTTATATTTATGGAGCAGGCAAAGCTGCTCGCAAAAAAGAAGATGCTCTTCTTTAATGTCGTGAATTCTGAATGGCTGACTGGTTTTGGCCCAATCCCGGCAATAATCCTGCCATTCGGCTCCAGCAGCTGTGAAATCGGCGGTTTCGGACATACACGCGAATTCCTAATCTGAATTTTCAGGAGTAAATGTAACTGTTGAATCGTTATCAAACGTGAATGTATGATTTTGAAGCAAGCAAAGATCGGCACAAAATGCCAAATGCTTTTTCTCAATGCCATAAACCCTGAATGCCTGGTTGGTTTTTACCCATTCCAGACATTGTTTTTTCCAGTCTTTCGTTCCAGTGGTTGCAAAGTTGCTGATTTTTTTCATCTGATATTTCCAATCACGGCTGCGCTGTTGCTTGCGCGACATCACTTTGCAGACCGATTTCGGATTTGCCAAGAAAGAACATGGCTTTGTATTGCCGCATCTCCGGTTTGCCCGCCGCCAGCAATGGCCGGTTGTCCACATAGGGCGAATGCGTTTCGCTGGCGAGCAGAGTGAATCCAGCGTCGCCGTCGCGCTGCGAATAAATGTGGACTCCTTCCGCCTTCACTTTGTTGAACGCGACCTCCACCATTCCGAGGGATTTGACATTGGCCGTGAGTGTCGGTTTTTGCTGCGTCATGTCGGTGGAATCTTCCGCGCCTTCGAGCTGCAAGGTGTCGCCAATGACGGTCGTGTAGCCGGTGCTTTTCTTGATGCGTTGCGCCAATGCGCGCGCGTTGGCCTGACTCGTGGCAATGGCGGTGTTCAAATCCGCATGGGCGGCTTTGCTGGCATTGTCGGCATTGGTGGCCGAAGTCATTTTGGCATGGAGCGCGGCATTGTCCGCCGTAAGCGTGGTGACATCGGCGGCAATTGCGCCGGGTGTGACGGCAGTGACACCTGCTTTAAGATTGTCGTGCCATTTGACGTAGGCGTCCTGAACGCGCGGCATGAAGTATTGTTTTGGCATAGTGTTGGTTGATGTTTAACAGTTGATAGTTGATGGGGCGACCCTCACCCCGTCCCTCTCCCATCCGATGGGAGAGGGACGGGGTGAGGGAAATTGTGTGAAATGTCCAAAAACAAAGGGTTTTTGACGGTTTTTGGCTTGGTAGAACGATTCTGCGGCCTGGCAGAATGATTCTACGGCGTCGTAAAATAGTTCTGCGGTCTGGCGAAATGCTTTTACGGCGTGGTGAAGCAACTTTACGGTCTGACGGAATGGCTTTGCAGCCTGGCGAAACAATTTTGCGGACTGGTGGAAAGATTTTACCGGATGGAAAACTGTTTCAGCCAAGCCGTCAGGACATTCAGCGGCGCGGATTATTCTCCCTTGCTCAATGCGGAATTGCGACGATGACGACTGATGCCCGCCTGATTTTCATAAAATGATGCTGCCCTGATTAAACCGTGCGCCGGGGAAGTCAAGACATTTTCTGATTCAGCTCATAATTCAAAATCGAAAGGCAATAAATCGCCGCCGTTTCCACGCGTTTCAACCAGCCAGTCGGACGCAAAGGACTTCATCCACGCGCAGTGGTTCCAACGCCCAGGCAGGCAGGGCGGTGACTTTGAAGGTGTCGCCCAAGGCATTCAATATTTCCACCGCATAACCGGGTGTGCCGTCGGCAGCTTTGACTTCATCCACCAACTTTACCATGTCGCCGCGTCGCAAGCCTTGTTCGGGCAAATCACAGCTCAACGCAGCTTCCGTGTAGAGAGGCAGATTCATAAGTTTATTTTCTTGTCCGGCAACAAGGTAACAAATTTTGCGCGGCCTGACAAGTGGTCGGCCAACCAGATGGTGCGAACGCGCAGGGCAACTCCGTTTGGCCCGGTCAACAGTCCGCAAATCTCAAAGAAATCTCCGAACTGGTTCTTTTCAGATGGCTCGGCATCCAGCGGCAAAATCTGGCGGCGCAAGTCGGCCAGCAATTGATCGGCGTTCTCCAAATTATATCCGGCTTTGGCGAGAAATTTAGATTTGTCCGCCCGGGATTGCCGGACGAGCAGATAACGGGTCAACTTTTCGGGCGCAATAAAGGTGTCCGGCGGAAGTTTCATCGTTCAAACATCCCGTTTTGCAATTCGTAATTCAAAATCGAGAGGCAATAAATCGCCGCCGTTTCCACGCGCAAGGTCAATTTTCCCAATGTGATCGGCTGCGCGCCGGAATTTTGGATTGCTTGCAATTCGTCCAAGGTAAAATCGCCTTCCGGCCCGATCCAAACCGCCGCCGATTTGGGCAGGCGGCCATTTTGCTTTTCAAATTCGCGGAAAATTTCTTTTGGATGACGCCGTTCGGATTGCAACGAGCCGACGAGCGATAAATCGAACCTTTCTTTTCGCGTGAGAAATTTTTCAATCGTCATCGGCGCTTCGATTTTCGGCAGCCACGTCGCGCCGCATTGCTTGATCGCTTCAACGGCGATTTGTTGCCATTTGTCGCGCTTGTGTTCCGCATTTTCGCCGTCAAGATGCGTGACGACGCGTTCCGTCAGCAGCGGCACGATTCGCTGCGCGCCAAGTTCGACAGATTTTTGGATGATGTCTTCAATAATTTTTCCTTTTGGAATGGCGACGAGCAACGTGATGGAGCAGGGCGGGGCTGGAATAAAATTTTTGAGCGAGATGGAAAGCGTGACGGCATTGCGCGTGCAGGCATCCACCGTGCACATGAATTCGTTGCCAATGCCGTCCAAAACAGAGACGAGTTCGCCGTGTTTCAATCGCAGGACATTTACGGCGTGATGCGCTTCGCGTCCATCAAGCCGCAGCGCATTTCCGGCGCAGCGTTCGGGCGGCAGATAAAAGCGGTGCATGGGTTAAATTGTAGGAGACGACGTGAGGAGTCTCACTCTTTTTCTGCAAATCCAATTAGAGACTCGTCACCTCGTCTCCTCGTCTCCTGCAGAAATCATTTGAAAAGATTTTTCGCCTTTTCGAAAAATCCTTTTGAAATCGGATTTACATTTTCATCACACAATTCGGCGAATTCCAGAAGCTTGGCTTTCTGTTCGGCATTCAAATGTGCCGGCACTTCGACTTGCACGCGCACATGCAAATCGCCGTGGCCGTGGCCTTGCAAATTTTTCACGCCTTTGCCTTTGACGCGGAAAACGGAATTCGGCTGCGTGCCGGGCGAAATTTTAATCGTCGCGTTGCCATCGAGCGTTGGCACTTCAATTTCCGCGCCGAGCGCGGCCTGGACAAAACTCACCGGCACTTCGCAAAGCAAGTCGTCGCCGTCGCGTTGAAACATTTCATGCGGCTTGAGATGAAGAACGACATACAAATCGCCCGGTGGCCCGCCGCGCAATCCGGCCTCGCCGTTGCCGGTCGAGCGCAAGCGCGAACCGGCATCCACGCCTGCTGGAATCCGCAATTTGATCTTTGAACTGTGTTCGCGGCGTCCTTCGCCGTGGCAGGATTTGCACGGTTTTTCCAAAATTTTCCCCGCGCCTTTGCATTGCGGACACGTTTGCGCGATGCTGAAAATGCCGCGCGCCATCAGGACTTGTCCGCGTCCGCCGCACGTCGCGCACGTTTTTACGCCGGAACCTTTTTCCGAGCCGGAACCGTGGCAGGTTTCGCAGCGATCCAGTTTTTTGACGGAAATTTCTTTCTCGCAGCCGAGCGCCGCTTCTTCGAGGGTGATTTCCAAATCATAACGCAAATCGTCGCCGCGCTGCGGCCCCATTGGGTCGTGGCCGCCGCCGAAGAAACTTTCAAAAATGCTTCCGCCGCCGCCGAACACTTCGCGGAAAATATCGAACGGATCGTGAAAACCGCCGCCGCCGCGACCGGCGCGTTGGCGCGGGTCGAACGCCGCGTGGCCGTATTGGTCGTAGGCGGCGCGCTTTTGTGGCTCGCTTAACGCTTCGTAAGCTTCGCCGAGTTCCTTGAATTTTTCCTCGGCGGCATGGTCGCCAGGATTTTTGTCGGGATGAAATTTTACCGCGAGCTTGCGATAGGATTTTTTGATTTCCTCTTCGCTTGCTGTGCGGCTGACGCCGAGAATTTCGTAATAGTCGCGTTTGGACATTGAATGAGTTGCGAATTTCTGAATTAAGATTTTGCCGCCGCTTTTTTGGCGACGATCACGGTTGCCGGACGCAGCAGGCGTTCGCGCAACTTGTAACCTTTGCGCACCTGCTGGACGATGTGGCCTTCGGGAGCTTCGGCGGTTTCCTGCTGCGCAATCGCTTCGTGCAACGCCGGATCAAACGGCTTTCCGGCGGCGTCAATTTCCTCGAGACCGGCTTCAAGCAAAACGGCTTTCAATTGCTGTTGGATCATGGCGACGCCGGATTGCAGCGAAGAAGATTTTTCGTCTTTCACCGTTTGCGCGGCGGCTTGCGCCATCTCAAAATTATCGAGAATGGGCAAAAGTTTTTGAAGCAGCGAAACATTGGCAAATTGAATCGCCTCAATGCGTTCGCGCGCGGCGCGTTTTTTGAAATTTTCAAAATCGGCGGCGGTTTGCACCCAATTTTTCCCGGCTTTGTCGGCGCGAATTTTTAATTCCTCGATTTGTTCAGGCGTCAACGGGATGGCGGCGACCGGTTCGACATCGGTTTCGTCGGCGGCATTTTCCATTTTTGATTCGGCTTTGCTCATGTCTGCAAAATAATTAAGTTTTCAAATTAAACGAAATTTCCTCCGCCAGCAACTTGGATGTGAACGGCGAGCCGAATTGGCCAAAACCTTTAATTTTTCGGCTCGCGGGGACGCTCGCCCCACCAATTTACTGTGGCGGGATGATTTTTTGGTATTCCGGCAGGTTGCGAATCGAATCGAAATGCACGTCAGTGCGGTTGGTCGCGGCGAGGTCGCGGGCGGTTGGATCGGCTTTCAAACGTTTCGCATTCAAATCCATTGTGGTGCGCAGTTGGTCGAGCGCTTCGTTGGTTTTTCCTTGAAGGGCTTTTATTGCGGCGAGTTCGTAATAGGATTCCGGCTGGTCGGGCGCGAGGACGGCCAGTTTTTCCAGAACCGTTTCCAGCTTGTTGAAATAGTTCGCACCAAGCTTGCTGTAAAATTGCGCGAGGCCGGCGGCTTCCGCCGAGGAAATCGCCGGGCTTGCCAGCGCCTTGTCAAACGTTTCAATGGCGCGATCCGTTTGCTGCATTTGGTAATACGCGCCGCCCAATGACAAAAGGTTTTGGACGTTTGCGGGATGTTCGCGCGCTTTGGTTTCCATTTTTTGGACCGAAGCAAGCGCCTGGTTGCGTTCGGCGACTTGCGCCTGAATATCTTCAATTTGTTTGATAGTTCCGGCATATTGATCGTTGTAAGGATCAAGCTTTTGCGCTGTTTGAATAACCATCAGAGCATCATCAAAGTGATTGAATTGGAACAGGAAATTGATATAACGCATGACGGTTTCAGGGCTGTAAGGGCAAAATGCGAACGATTGTTTGAAAGCAAAATCAGCTTCTTTGTAAAGCTGCTGAACCTCCGCGTCCGATTTAGGGCGGTAAATCTGATATTCATCCGCCATGCGGGATTGTTCGGGCGGAATCAACAGCTTCAAACGCCACGCATACATCCCGGCTTGTGAATCGCGCAATTTGGAAAATGCCTTTTGCGCGTCGTCATCGCGGATGAATTTCAAATCGCCCTTGAAACCGCTGTAATTATGGTCGAGATAAACTTTCTGCACGAAATTTGTGATTTGGGCGACGGTGGTTTCGGAGGTGACCACATTTGTGCCGATGAGCCGTTCGCAGTATTTGCTCCAAAATTCATGATCACGTTTCAACACTTCCTCCGACAACGATTGAAGCGGCTCGCGATTGATTTTCATTATGACGCCGAAAGGTGTTTCGTAGGGATACATCCATTCGAGTGGGAAACTTTCTTCGATGTAAAAGTCGTTGGTTGGGTTTTTGTCAAAAATGACCTTGCATAATAGTCCGTTGATCATCATCACGGTGACTTGACCGGACGCTTGCACCCGTCCCATTTCATCAATTTGCACGTTTTCGCCCGGTTGAAGCCGTCCAAGTTCCTTGCGTCGTTCGGCATCCGTGCTGTAATCACGAAAGGCGTTGTTCAAATCCAATTCCGATGGAATATAAATTTCCTTTGGCGGATAAACGCCTTCGGCGCGGCGGCGCGTTTCGACATTCGCGCCGAATTTTGTCAACGGTTTGTCGAGAATATTGAAGGCCGCTTTTGGAATGCCCTTAACAAATCCTTCGCGTTGGGCAAGAATGATCCCGAAGATTACGATCCAAACCGAACCGATGATAATCGCATTGCGATTGCGCCGTGGATTGCCTTGAATGAAATCCATCGCAATCCAAATAAGGCATAAAATGATAGGTCCAAAAATCGCCTGCCAATACCGCTCCAAAAATTCCTTGAAAAACGGCGGGTCAATTTGCGCGCTGCGAAAATACTGCGCGCGGAGATAATCAAGATAAGTGCCATCGGCCAGCGCATTTTGTGTGATGAGATAGCAATCGCGCCTGTCGAAAGCCGGGTCCATCGGTTTGCAGCGCGGCGGAACAAAACTTTCGCAGAAAATCATGTAGGTCGGACAAAACCGTCCGGGGTCGGTGCCGCCAAACACAATCGCGTCGCGCGTCATTTCGGGATAAACCATGTTCCCGTTCTGGCCTTTCATCGCCTGTTCGCGAAGTTTCGAGTCGTAACTGAATTTTCCATCCGGCCCGACAAATGGCGGCGTGAACATGTCGTGGCCAAACCAATAGCCGAACCAATGATTGCGCTCCTCGCCTTTCGCCCAATGCGTTAAAGCCGAATACACAGGCGTCAACGTGAACAATGCCAGAGTGATGACCATCGGCGCGCGATTTCGATAGGCGAAGACGCTTGCCACAAATGCGACGACGGCGACAACCAATATCAATGCTCCGATGACCGGCAAGCTGTATTGGTGAGATGTGAAGATGCGCGGCAGCGACGAGAAGATTTGCGCTATGCTATGGACAATTTCGGGAGTGCCGGAAATTAAAATTTTAAATGGTGAAACAAATCTTTCTACAAATGATAAATTTTGCCAAGCATCCATGATGTCGCCAACTGTCGTTCTGGCAAAAGCAACAAACATTGAACAGATCAACAAAATGATTGCCCCGGTGCTAAAAGTCTTAAATGGCAACGAATCATTTTTTACATTTTCCTTTTGTCTCAAATGCACTGACAAGGCTGCAAAAACAAAGGCGGATGCCAGCAATAGAAATAAAACCAAAATTCGGATGTAATCCAGCAATCCTGTGCCGCCATAAAATATCATGCTGACACTGTCGTAAAGCAGGGTCATTGCGGGGATAATTGTCACGATGCCCAACACCAAAGCCATTGGTCGAAAGCGCGCGTAATGCGTGGCCATGTAAGCCGACATCAAGGCAAGCCCATAGCCAATCATGATGGCAACTATCGCGTGTGAAGCCGTGAAGAACACTTTAGCCTCGCCTGCCGTCTGGCGATCTGGTGTCGTGTTCATCACAATCGTCAACAGAATGCCGACGCAGAAATAAATTGCGGCCAAGCCGATGATCCAACTGCGCTCGCGCTTTTGTATCTTCCGCAGAAATAAAAACGGCAGCAACGCAACGAACAGAAAAACCCAGCTATAAGATTCGGCCAGGCCATTGACGAGCAGTCCCAGTTGCATGATGAATCGCGTTTTCTCGTGAAGGATGTCCGTCGGATGGGACTGTTCATATTGACCGCGGGACAAAGCGTGAAAAAATCCTTCGACCGTTCGTGGATAACCCCATTGCATTGGTGGATCAGTCATGCCCGAAAGCGGTTCGTAAAAATAAAATGCCGCGCCGAGGAACCAAAACAAGCCCAGAAGGATAATCACTTTTAATTCGGTCCCAAGCGCTTTGGTTTTAGCAGCCAGCCAAAAACAGGCGGCAATCGAGCCAAGTCCAACCACATGAAAAATTGCCAAAAAAACCGGATCAAGGTTTGCAAGGGCCGGTAATTTTCCCGAAGCCATTCCCATTAAACCAAGTCCGTAAATGATGCTGTTGCCTAAAAATAAATCCCGCCCTAGTCGCAGTGATGTCATGGCCAGGGCGACCTCAATGCCCATTGCCGCCAAGATCATGGTTTGATGGATTGTCAGGCACAGGCCGAAGAAAAACATCGCCGCATAGACATAACGCCATTGATGTGGCGCATAAATCCATCGCATCAAACAAACCGCCACAAGCATTAGCCACGGCACGTCGAAAACTGAAATACGGTTGATGACGACCGATTCCTTCCACATGAAATCATCAAAGCCCAGCAGCAATCCAGCCACAATGCCGCACACGATGCAAATGGCATTTTCCCATTTACGGTTCATTTCCTTCAACTCCTGGATGCCTTCAATCAACATGCTGCTCCCGCGCGAAACCATCAGGCCGACCAGGCCGCACGCCATTGCCGCCGCAAAGGATTCGCCCACTTCCACACGCCACGTCACACTGCCGAACGGCAGCAATGTCCACAGATAAGAATAAACGGACCAAAACGGATAACCCGGCGGATGCGGGATGCCCGCGTAAAAAGATGCCGTGCAGAGTTCGCCGGAATCCTCCAGCGTCAAATCCGGCGCGAGCGTCCACAAATACGCGATCCAAATTGCTGCGAAACAAACAATCAATACCAGCCAGTCAATTTTTCGAAACAGCGGCGCGACTTTGAGCGGAGGGGCAGCCGGCGGCGGCGTGGTTTTTGCCGTCGTCGCGGGTTTGCCGGATTGCGGTTTGGCTTGGTTCGGTTTTGGCTTTTCCATGTTGCAAATCAGTTATTTTTGAGACGGCGCGAAACGCATACTAAAAGGCGAAGCACTGCCATTTGTCCACTTAAAAATTTGCGCCGGTGGTGAGTTTTCGCCTTGTGCATTTATTTTTGTCCAGTAAGTCGCGTAATTTTGATTGCTCGAAATCATTGCCATCATCGGCTGGCGCGAAATGCCGCCCGACAAACTATTTTCTGAATTCAAACTCAAAACCGCCAACAATACGCAAGCGGTTACGGGGACAAGCACACTCGCAAAACGCGCCGCGCTGGGCAAAAATTTTCCTGATGCGATGTCCAGCCGCCATTTAAGCGTCGCTGAAGGACGGCGCGGACGCCAGGAACGCAAATTCGTTTCCAATTGTTTCGTCTCGTTCTCGTTCATAATTGACTCCTTCCAGTTGAATTTTTATTTTCTGCAAACCGTAGCGGTAACGTCCCGCCGCCGTATTCGGTGAAATTTCCAAGAGATTGCCTATTTCATCAAACGTCAATCGGTTCCAAACTTTCAAAACAATTGCTTCTCGCTGCTCTTGCGGCAATTCCGCAAGACAACGCATCGCCACTTTTTCCGCCGGATTTTCGTCCGCAGATTTCTCGAACCAGTGATGCGATTCAAATTCGCGCGTCAATCGCCGCCATAAAGTGCGTTTGTAATTGAGCGCGCGATTGCGAAAGCTGCGCAGGCAATAATGCTCCGGCTGCGACGGCAATTGTGTCAGTTGCATCAGCGCAAGGAATGTTTCCTGCAAAACATCCTCGGCTTCGCCGTGACTCAAGCCGAGCGCGCGGCCGTAAAGAATCAGTCCGGCGGCCTTGCGATTGTAAAGTGCTTCCCAATTAAAATTCATTTCAAACAAATGGTGGCCGTGCGCAAGCACCAGTCAAATTCCATTCAGTTCAACCAATAGACACCGAACTGGCGGAATTTGTATAAAAAATTTGGGTAGAATTGAAGAACTCGCGCCAAATGTCTTTACTGCCTAGGCATCCGGTATTTTGTGCGAGTGGACATACCAAGCAATAGCAATGACACCAGCGGCCAATGCAAGATGTGGAAAGACGCAAGGAGAAAAAAGATTGGCGGGCATAAATAATCCCTGCGCGAATAAAAACATGGCGACTGACATCATCAAAGATGCAAGGCGAAACCAAGATGCAAAACGTCCGACGAAAATAAACCTGCTCAAACGTCCCAAAATAAAAGTCCAGCCAGCAAAAATGGTTGTGATGGTCAAATCAATAGACGTGACACCGCAATGGCCGGTAGGAAGGATGACAAAAGTCGCCCAAGACTGATGCAGCATCAAAGGCAGCACGGATAAAATCCAAACTGCGACAGTGGCAATTGCCACGCCAATCAAAACCGAAATATTACGAATAGTGACATACCAAGGATTCATAATTTTTAGATAGCTGCTGATTGACTTTGCTCCCACCGAAAATTTTTGTCGAGAGAATTTAGACACGAATTTCACGAATTAACACGAATAAATTTAATTTGTGAAAATTAGTGTAATTCGTGTCAAAAGTTTTTTGGAAATTAAACCTGCGCGGCCAATTCTTCTTCCTCGCGAAGTTTGGCGCTTTGCATCCGCGCCGCGAAATAGGAACCGACGACGACAATCAACGCGATTGCCTGCGCCACGAGCGTTTGCACCGTCGGGAAAATGGAGAGCCAAAGTCCGGCCCAATCAGGAATCACATTTTTCAGCGAAGAAATTTCAGTCGTGCCAATCCATCCGGCCAATTGCATTTCCTGCGCCTGTTCGCCGACCATGATCAGCAAAACAACGCCGAGCAAAACACCTGTGAACACGAGCATTTTCCGATACGGCAAACGTTTGTGCGCCACAAATGTCAGCAGCGCGACGATGCCGGTGAAGAAAAGTCCAAGCATCGCGCCGGTGAAAACAATTTTTCCGCCCATTTGTAA
This sequence comes from Candidatus Methylomirabilota bacterium, assembly GCA_035644195.1. GTDB lineage: Bacteria > Verrucomicrobiota > Verrucomicrobiia > Limisphaerales > UBA11358 > UBA11358. Next base: position 10,927 of record DASQOZ010000037.1, read on the forward strand.
AAAGTAAGTTTGCAAAAACAGGACGACTTCAAATCCTTCGCGATAGAGCGACGCGAAACCGAGCAGCACGAGTCCCCACAATAATTTTTTTTCGGAAATGACCGATTCGTTCGCTTTGGTCAGCAATTTCTTTTTGTTGCGGTTGTGCATAGCGATCCAGCCGCCCCAATAAACTTTGTGAAAAAACCAATTCATCACCACAAGCAGCACGACAACCGCGAGCAGGCCCGTTGCCGCCTGCAAATTCAACGCCGAAACATTTTGGCCAAGGCTTTTGACGATGCCGACGGCGATAAACCATGTGACCAGCGTTGCCAGAAATGCGCCGAATGCGCCCATGACAATCGGTTTGCGATGCGATTTTTTTTCGCCGGTCATGCTCGCGATGATTGCTGCGAGAACGAGAATGGATTCCAAGCCTTCGCGAAAAACGAGAATCGCAATATCGAGCGTTGCCGCCGCTGGACTCGTGTTCGGCGCGGCAGGATTTGGATTGCCCTTCGCCGTAACGCCTTGCCAAATCAAAATTCCGGCAACAGCGAGCGCCGCAATTCCTAAAAAAATCCTGAAGGCTGTCTGTAACGGTTTTGCTGAAACATTTTGCGAGCCGGCTCGCGAGGATTCTCGCCCCACCGAATTTTCTATTAAATTTTTCAGTTGCCGGACGGGCAGGGCGAGTGGCTCGACCAAAATGGCTTCGGCAAGTTCCGCATTGAGATCGAGTGTCGCGTCGCAGACTTCGCAGACAAAATTCGCGTTGAGACTGCTCAACAATTTGACTTCCTGTTTTTCGCAAAGGCCGAGCGCGCGCAATTGGGAGCGAACTTCCGGCGACGCGGCGAGCGCCTTGATGCAGACCGTCGCGCCGACTGGCACGCGGCTCAACGGGCAGACTTCCGCGCCAGCGCACTGGCCTTTGGCTATATCAGATGACTTGGATTGTTCCGCCACAGACAAATGATTATAAGTCAGCTTTTGCCTGTGGGCAAGATGGTTTTCTTGCGTTTGAAGCGCTTTTCGCTTTCGATTTTTGTTCATTCAGGCAGCATTGGCGAAAATTGGTGACTCAATTTGAATTCCCTCTCCTCCTTTTTGGGAGGAGAGGGGGAAATTTTCAAAAAAATGTTTTTCGGAAAAAAAATCGTCGTGGTGATGCCCGCTTACAACGCGGCGCAAACCGTCACCAAAACTGTGGACGAAGTTTTGCAGCAGGGCATCGTGGACGAAATCATTCTCGTAGACGACCGCAGCCGCGACAACACGGTGCAGGTGGCGTCGTCATTGCTTGGAGTTAAAGTTCATGTTCACGAAGTCAACAAAGGTTACGGCGGAAACCAAAAGACGTGCTACAAACTCGCGCTCGAAGCGGGCGCGGACATCGTCATCATGGTCCACCCGGATTACCAATACACGCCGAAGCTGATTCCGGCGATGGCTTCGATCATCGCGAACGAGGTGCATCCGTGCGTGCTGGCGAGCCGGATTCTTGGCGGTTATTCGTTGCGCGGCGGAATGCCGAAATGGAAATACATCGCGAATCGTTTTCTGACGGCGGCGGAAAATATATTGCTCGGCGCAAAACTTTCGGAATACCACACGGGCTACCGCGCGTTCTCGCGGCAAATCCTGGAAACGCTTGATTTGTCAAAAAATTCCGACGATTTCGTTTTCGACAATCAAATGCTCGCGCAAATTTTATGGCACGGATTCACGATCGGAGAAGTGAGCTGCCCGACAAAGTATTTCAAGGAGGCGTCGTCCATCAATTTCCGTCGCAGCGTGAAATATGGTTTTGGCTGCCTGAACGTCGGGCTGAAATTCCGGCTGGCAAAATGGGGATTGTGCAAATCGGAATTGTTTCCCGTGAATAAAAGAAAGGAAAATCAATGAACAAAATATCTCGTTGGGCTGGTTATTTGGCGTCGTTTTTTTCTGTTGTTCTGTTTGTAACAGATGGATTTACAATGCAGATTGATTTTCCAACGCCCGGATGGATGCAAGGAATTATGGGAATATGTATTGTATTCGGTGGATGCCTTGGCGTGATTTGCCTTGTTACTGCTTTTTTAGGCAGAAAGAAATCAAATTAAGACAGGGCCAATCAGAGTCTCGCCCCACCAAATTACTTCAAAGCGGCTGACAGGCGCGATTTCTTCCGGTTAGCGGTCGGACGGGCAACCACGCCGGATTTGACCGCCTTATCAAACGCGGAAAAGACGCCGGGCAGCAATTTGGCGGCGTCGTCTTTTTTTCCGGCGGCGACGGCGGCGCGGAACGTTTTTTCAACGCGGCGCAAATTGGATTTGATGCTGCGATTGTGCAGGTTTTTGCGCTCGCTGTTGCGCATTCGGCGTTCGGCTGATTTCGTATTCGGCATAAATTAATTGCTAAAAGGGCGGCGAATTTAGATGAATGCGCCCGAATGTCAACGCAGAAACACAGCTTCCGCTCTTTACTTTCTTTCATTTTATTAGTTTTGTTATGTGAATTCAGTCTAAGTGACCGATGAATGAATAAGCCGCTGCGCATCCTGCACTTGGAAGACGAACCGGATTTTGCCGAGTTGGTCAAATCACTTTTCGCGCAGGACGGCCTGGAAGCGGATGTGCAAGGCGCAAATGACCGGGCTTCGTTTGAAAATCTTTTGGCGACCCGCGAATTCGATGTCATCGTTTCCGATTATCATTTGCCGAAGTTCACCGGCCTGGAAGCGCTGGCGCTGGCAAAACAAAAATTTCCGCATATCCCGTTCATTTTGGTTTCCGGCACGATCGGCGAACAGGCGGCGATTGAAAGCTTGCGCGCCGGGGCGACCGATTATGTCCTGAAACAAAAGCCGGACCGATTGCCGTCGGCTGTCCGCCGCGCGGTGAAAGAGGCGGAAGAGCGCGCAAAATTGCGCGAGGCCGAATTTGAATCGGCGCGGCGCGAAAGATATTTCCGCGCACTGACGGAAAATTTGCTCGACGTGGTCGCCATTTTGAACCGCGAGGGCGTCTACACTTACATCAGCCCGTCCGTCGAGCATATGCACGGTTTCAAGCCCGAGGAATTGGTCGGCCAAAGCGCGTTTGAGCAAATGCATCCTGAAGACGTGCCCAAAGTGCAAAAATCATTTAAGGCACTTCTGAAGACGCCCGGCAAATCGGCAAAGGTGGAATATCGCTACAAACAAAAGGACGGCGCGTGGCATTATCACGAAGCGTATGTCCAAAACCGGCTGGACGATCCGGAAATCAAGGGCATCGTCGCCAGTTGCCGCGACGTGACAGACCGCTGGCGCGCGCAGGAGGAATTGCGCGACAGCGAGCGCCAATATCGCCTGCTCTTTCAGAGCAATCCAAACCCGATGTGGGTTTTTGACCTGGAGTCGCAGGCTTTTTTGGAAGTCAACGAGGCGGCGATCCAAACTTACGGCTATTCGCGCGAAGAATTTTTGGCGATGACGATTGCAGACATCCGTCCGCCGGAAAAAAACGGCCATCGTAAAACAATCGTTCCGGACAATGCCGGACGCGGTTTGATTTGGCGGCACGTTTGCAAGGATGGCAGCTTCATTGATGCGGAAGTCATCTGGTCGCCGATGGTTTTTCGCCAGCATTTCGCTGCGCTGACGATGGCCGTGGACGTGACCGAACGGCGTCAGGCGGAGCATCGAAATTCGGCTTTTTCAAAATTGAGCCATCGCCTGGGTTCGGTGACAACGGCGTCCGAGGCGGCGATGATCATTTGCGAGGCCGCCGACACGCTTTTTCGTTGGAGCGATTTTGCGCTCGATTTGTATGACACCGCGCGTGATCAAGTTCATTCGCTGCTCAATATCACGACCGTTGAAGGCCAGCGCACGGAAATCCCGCCGTCGCCCCAGCCGAAAACCGCCAATGCGCTCATCCGCCGCGTCATCGAAAAGGGCGCGGAACTTTTGACGGCAAAGGAAGCCGGTGAATTCGCCGCCGCCACGATGCTTGCGCCGATCACCAAAGGCGACCGGGTCATTGGCGTTCTCCTGATCCAAAATCATCGGCCCGGTTCGTATTCGCAATCCGATCTGGAAATGCTCCAGACGCTTGCCGACCAATGCAGCGGCGCGCTGGAGCGTGTTCGCGCCGAACAGGGGTTGCGCGAAAGCCAGCAACGTTTCCGCGATTTGTTTGAAAATTCTCCCGACGCCATTTTCGTCGAAGATTTGGACGGCATGGTGCTGGACGCAAATTTCACGGCGTGTGTTCTGCACGGCATGACGCGCGACCAGTTGATCGGCAAAAGTGCGATTGATGATTTGGTTCCTCCGCATCGTCGCGAAACCGCGCGCACGGATTTTCAAAAACTGGCGGACGGCAAATTGTCCTGGGTTGAAGGCGAAAGTCTGACCGTCGGCGGGCGCACTGTGCCGGTGGAAGTCCGCGCCGGGCGCATCGAATATGACGGCAAGCCGGCGTTGCTGTTGCATGTGCGGGACATCACGGAACGGCGCGCATCTTTGGCGGCGGTGGAAAGCTCGGAGGCATTGTTCCGTTCGGTTTGGGAGAATTCCGTGGATGGAATGCGGTTGACCGATGAGAGCGGCATTGTCGTCGCCGTCAATGACTCTTATTGCAAACTGATGGGCATGGAAGCGGCCATGCTCGAAGGCAAACCCTTCACCGTGACTTATGCGACATCCGAAAATTGGGATGAAATGCTCAACAACCTCCGTGAATTTTTCGCCGCGCGTTCTTCGGAAAGACAACGGCAGCGCCAGCATACGCTTCACGACGGACGCGTCGTGCATCTGGAAATCACCGATTCATTCATCGAAATCCAAGGACGGCCGCTGTTGATGTTGAGTTTGTTCCGCGATGTCACGTTGCACCGGCGATTGGAAGAACAATTGCTACAATCTCAAAAAATGGAAGCCATCGGACAACTCGCCGGTGGTGTCGCGCACGATTTTAACAACATTCTCACAGTCATTCACGGCCATGCGTCGTTGCTTTCGATGTCCGACCTCGACGACACCGGTGCCCGTTCTGCGCAGCAAATCACACAGGCCGCCGAGCGTGCCGCAGGTTTGACGCGGCAATTGCTCACGTTCAGCCGCCGCCAACTCATCCAGCCCAAGCGTTTCGACATGAACAAACTCGTCGGCAACATGACCGACATGCTTGGACGAATTCTCGGCGAAGACGTGGCTCTGCAATTGAATTATTGCCAGTCGCCCGCGATCGTCGAAGCCGACGCCGGCATGATGGAGCAGGTTTTATTGAATCTCGCCGTCAACGCGCGGGACGCCATGCCGCGCGGCGGAAAATTATCCGTGCGCATCGCCATTGTGGACGTGAATGAATTGCACGTGCAGCATCACGCCGAAGCGCGCGTGGGACAATTCGTCTGCGTGAGCAAGGGCGACACAGGCTGCGGCATCCCGCAGGAAAATTTGTCGCGCATTTTCGAGCCGTTTTTTACGACCAAAGACGTTGGCAAAGGCACGGGCCTGGGGCTTGCGACGGTTTATGGCATCGTCAGGCAGCATCAAGGATGGGTCGAAGTGGACAGCGCGGTCGGCAAAGGCACGACGTTCCGCATTTACGTTCCGCGCGTCGGCGATGAAAAAGTTGAAAGCGAAAAGCCGACGACACAGATCATTGTCCGCGGCGGCGACGAAGGCATTTTGCTCGTCGAGGATGAAAAGCCCGTGCGCGATCTGGTTGCGCGCGTCCTGCAAAAACAAGGCTACAAAGTTTTTCAAGCGGGCAACGGCGACGAAGCCGTTGAACTTTGGAAACAACACGCCGACGAAGTCAGTTTGTTGCTCACCGACCTGGTCATGCCCGGCAGTTTGAACGGGCGCGAACTGGCGGAAAAATTTTGGAACGAACGCCCTGAACTCAAAGTCATTTTCACCAGCGGTTACAGCGCCGACATTGTCGGCAAAGATTTCAAGCTCGAACCGGAAGTGAACTTTTTGCAGAAACCGTATCATCCGCAAACGCTCGCGCTGACCGTCCGCCGTTGCCTCGACCGGAAGCCGAAATGAAGCAACGATGATGGAAATGGAGAATTGAAAATGGATTATTTCCGTCTTCCATCTTCCATCCTCAATCCTTTATTCTCGCCGCCATGACAATTGCGCCATCGCTGCTCGCGGGAAATCACGCCAACTTCGGCAAAGACGCCGCGCGCGCCGGACGCGCGGGCGCCGACTGGCTGCACCTCGACATCATGGACGGCCATTTCGTTCCGAACATTTCCTTCGGCCCGCAAGTCGTCAAAGCCATCCGCCCTTTGAGCAAATTATTTTTCGACGTTCATTTGATGTGCGGCAAACCGGAAATACTGCTGGAACCGTTTGCCAAAGCCGGCGCGGACGAAATCATCATCCACGTTGAACTCGGCGAACAAATCGAGCCGCTCATCTGGAAAATCAAGCATCTCGGAAAAAAAGTCGGCCTCGCCGTCAATCCGCCCACGCCCATCTCTCTGGCGCAGCCGTTTTTGGAAAAAATTGATCTATTGCTCGTGATGACGGTCAATCCTGGATTCGGCGGACAGGAATTCATCCATGAAACGCTGCCGAAAATCCAGCAGGCCGAAACGTGGCGACGCGAAAAACAATTGCGCTATCAGATCAGCGTGGACGGCGGCATCAATTTTCAGACCGCCGCCGAATGCGCCCGCGCCGGCGCGGACACATTTGTCGCGGGAACGAGCTTGTTCGGCCAGCGCAGTTTGAAAGCTGCGATAACCAAAATGCGGAAAATCGTCAACGCCTGCGATCCTGCGCTCGCGGACTTGAAAGTCTGAAATGAATCCGTCCAACAAAAATAAATCTATGAACGACTGGTTTTGGTATGCCGTGGTCGCCGCCATTTTATACGGCGCGCACCAGATTTTCACAAAGCTCGCTTCCGAGAAAATCAGCGACGGCCTCGGCGGATTTGTCGTCGAAGGTTCGGCGGCATTGACGATTCTGATTTATCTCGCATGGCTGAAATTTGGCGGACATTGGAATCAAACCTCCAGTTCGACCGGCATTTTTTATTCCGTTCTGACCGGAATCTGTGTCGGCGTTGGCACAATCGTTTTCTTCCTGCTGTTTCAAAAAGGCGGTCCGCTTTCCGCCGTGCCGATGATTCTTGCCGGCGGCGCAGCATTGATGGCCGTTGCCGGAATTTTCTTTTTCAAGGAAACGCCTTCGTTGCCGCGAATTTTTGGCATCGTCTTCGCCATCGTGGGATTATTTTTGCTCCGAAAATAATTATGTCGCAGATCAAATTCGGCACGGACGGTTGGCGCGCGGTCATCGCGGAAGATTTCAATTTCGCCAACGTCGCGCGCGTCGCGCAGGCGACGGCGGACTTTTGGAAATCGGAAGCCGCAAATCAAAAGTCGGAAGCTTTCGGACGCGAACTGAAAGTCATCGTCGGTTTTGACCGCCGATTTTTTTCGGATAAATTCGCGCAAATCACGGCGGAAGTTTTTGCCGGAAATGATTTTCAAGTCATCCTCACGCCCCAACCAACGCCGACGCCGTCCGTTTCATTCGCTGTAAAAAAATTGAACGCGATTGGCGGCGTGATGATCACCGCCAGCCATAATCCGCCCATTTTCAACGGCTTCAAACTCAAATCCTTTTACGGTGGCTCCAGTGATTCTGAAACCTGCAAAGCCGTTGAAAGTTTCCTGGACAAAAATCCGCCTCAATTCAAAATTCAAAATTCAAAATTCAAAATTTCCATTCGAGACATTCGTCCCGCGCATTATGCCGCGCTGAAAAACCTCGTGGATTTCAAACTCATCGCGAAATCAAAATTGCGCTTTGCACACGATGCGTTGTTTGGCGTTGGCGCGGGTTGCTTTGAGCAATTGCTTGCCGGCACGACTTGCAAAGTAACGACGCTCAACGCGCGACATGATGTTTTATTCGGCGGCATCAATCCCGAACCGGTTGAGAAAAATTACGGCCCGACACAAAAGTTTCTCCGCGCGCATCCGCACGACATCTGCCTCGTGACGGACGGCGACGCCGACCGGGTTGGCGGCATGGACGGGCGCGGTAATTATTTGTCCACGCACCAGATCATTTGCCTGTTGCTGCATCATTTTGTCGTGAACCGCAAGGGCAGGGGACGCGTCGTGAAAGCGCTGACCACGACTTCGATGGTGGACAAAATGTGCGCGGCTTACGGTTTGCCGCTCGTCGAAACGGGCGTCGGCTTCAAATACATTTGCGCCGAAATGCTGAAAGGCGGCGTGCTGCTCGGCGCGGAAGAAAGCGGCGGCATCGGTTTTCCAAACCATATTCCAGAACGCGACGGCATCGCCGCCGGCCTGATGCTGCTGGAATTACTCGCGACGGAAAAAATTTCCGTCAACAAAATTATGGCGAAGCTGGAGAAGCAATTCGGCCCGCATCGTTACGGACGGATTGACACGCATTTTCCTCTGGAGAAACGCGGCGCGCTCATGGAATTTCTGGCGAAAAATCCGCCGGACAAATTATTGCGCTCGCCGCTGGCTGGCATGAAAACTCTCGATGGAGTGAAATTTATCGCGGAAGATTCCTCGTGGTTGATGTTGCGCGGCTCTGGCACGGAGCCGATTCTGCGGATTTATGCCGAAACGAAATCCGATGCCGGCGCGCAAAAACTTTTGCAATTGGGCGTGACGCTGACGAAACGGGTTTGATTCATGCGGCTTGCATTCGGCTCGCAAAAATAATTAAATCATGCCATGAAATTTGCGCTGTCCATTTTTATTTACCTCTTGATCGCCGTGGTTTTGAGCTTTGGCATCGTGCTGTTGCTGGCGGGCAAGCCGCTGTTGTTTATTGTCGCGCTGGTCGCCTACATTGTCGCCTTTGCCAAAATCGGCTGCATGACGCACTGAATTTCTTGTTTCCAATTATGCTCAACACCGGCATTTTGAATCCCCGATTGCTCTCGCTGCTCGCGCGCGTGCGGCACACGAACGCGCTCGTCATCGCCGACTGCGGCTTTCCGTTCTGGCCGATGATTGAAACGGTGGACATTTCGCTCGTGGACGGCGTGCCGACGGTTTTGCAAGTGCTTGCGGCGATTCGTGGAAATTTTAATGCGACGCAGGCTTACATGGCCGAGGAATTTAAGAAAAATAATTCGGCTGCGGCGCGTGCGGCATTTGCAAAAGGACTTTCCGGCATTCCGACAAAATTCGAGCCGCATATTCGATTCAAGAACCGCGTGCCGAACGCCATTGGACTGATTCGCACCGGTGACACGACGCAATACGCGAACATGATTTTGATTTCGGGTTAAGCTTTCAAAAACGAAGAACGGCCTTTGGCAAAAACCAAAGGCCGTTTGTTTTTGAAATTACAATCAATGCCCGCCGCTGGATTTTACTCCGAGCACGCCTTCGGACTGGCTTAATTTCGACCAGCAAAGGCCGTAGATGCCAATCAAAATGAAGCATACGAACGGCATCCAAAAGGCGAAGCACAGATTGTGGACGTCGCCGAGGTGTCCCATGAATTTCGGCATCAACGCGCCGCCGGTGATGGACATGACGATAAATGCCGCCGCTTTTTTCTTGGCTTGCGAGCCGAGGCCGTGAATGCCCAGCGCAAAAATTGTCGGGAACATGATGGACATGAAGAAATAGCTCAAGAACACGCCGCCGACGGAAATCCAGCCGAGGTTGCCGATGATGAGCAGGCAGACGACGGCGTTGATGAAGCCATACGCGCCGAGCATTTTGTGCGCGGAAATTTTTTTCAACAATGCCGCGCCGGAAACTCGTCCGAGCAGGAAGCAAACAAAGGCAGCGGACGCGAGCAACGCCGCGCCCGGGTCGCTGATGTGAAACACACCGTCGCTTCCTGCGGCAAATAATTTTTGTCCAAGCCAGCCGGATGTCCACGATTGCGGAATCGGTGGAACCATTGTAAAGCCGTTTTTTACAGTCATGCAATTGATGAAGAAACTGAAAATGCCCGCCTGTGCCGCGACGTAAACGAATTGCGCGAGCGTGGCCGCCGAAAAATGCGGGTGCGCCCAAATGCTGTGCGCCGTCACTTTTTTGGCCATGGAATTCAATGCCGGCAAAGTGGCGAGAACGGCAACGATGACTACCCACGGTAGAAATTTTTGCACGCTGTTGAACGAATCTTCGCTGATGACGCTGGGCAAAATCGTGCTGCAAACCAGATAAATGGAAAGTCCGACAGCCGCGACGTTCAGGAAAATCATCAACAGCACGAGCGCGGGATTTTTTTCTTTTTGAATTGTCGGCGCGGCAGTCGCGGTGTCGTCAGTGTGATATTCATCTTCCACTTTTACGTCCGGCACGGGCGCGAACATGAACATCGCGGCGATGATGAGCACGAAAATTCCCACGCCGAGATATGGAATGTAAATATGTTTCTGCGCTTCTTCGGCACCGCCAGCATAAAAGAATGCGCTGCCGGCAATTGGCCCAAAAATCCAGCCGACGCCGTTGAATGATTGCGCCAGATTGATGCGCGTTGGGCCGTATTCTTTTGGCCCGAGAACGGTGGTGTAAGGATTGGCGACGGTTTCAAGAACGGCCAGTCCCATCGCAATCAAACAAACGCCCACCAGAAAAGCCCAGAATTCATCAATGTGTGTCGCCGGGACGAACCAGATTCCGCCGATAGAAACGAGCATCAATCCGAAGATAATGCCGCCGCGATAACCGAGTTGCCGCGTGAGCAAACCGGCCGGCAACGCCATGATGGCATAGCCCATGTAATGCGCGAATTGCACCCACGCGGATTGCGACAAGGTCAAATGCAGATGTTCCTGAAAATGTTTGTCCATCGTGTCAATCATCCCGTTGCAAAATCCCCAAATCAGGAAGAGCGATGCGACCAGGAAAAATGTGAACGTCAATTTCCTGCCGTCCGGCATTTCAAACAGACCTTTTTTATTATTCATGGTGGAAGTGATGGCGTTGGATTGTGTGAATGCCGTCATAATTTCCTTTGCGCCGCAAATGGCAAGAACTTTTTTCAGTTGGACGTAATGAAATTCCAAATTATTTATGGTGTCAACGAATGCCTTGACCGTTTCACTGAAATTAAATGGCAAAGCGGCCTCTTCATCCTCGAGCGAAAATCTGTTTGTAGAATTGACACGCACAGACCGCTTTTCTAATTTCTTCCGGCAAAGGCCAAATGCTTTGCCCCGGATTTTCGTCCGGGGATTTTTATTGCGGTAGGGCGGTGCTGCTGCGCCGCCATTAATTCAAAATTATGGCAAACACAATTCTCGTCGGCGCCCAGTGGGGCGATGAAGGCAAAGGCAAAATAATTGACGTGCTCACCGAACAGGCGGACATCGTCGTCCGTTACGCCGGCGGCAACAACGCCGGACACACTGTTTTTCTCGGCGCAAAAAAATACGTCCTGCATCTCGTGCCGTCTGGAATTCTGCGGAAGAATAAATTATGCGTCATCGGCAACGGCGTGGTTGTTGACCCAATTGGCCTCGTGGAAGAAATTCGCGGCCTGCAAAAAGTCGGCGTCAAAGTGACGCCGAAGAATTTCGTCTTGAGCGAAACCGCGCACGTCGTATTTCCGTATCATCGCGAATTGGACGCACAGCGCGAAGTGCTGAAAGGCAAAAACAAAATCGGAACGACCAAGCGCGGCATCGGGCCAGCTTACGGCGACAAAGCCGCGCGCGTTGGCTTGCGCGTGAATGATTTGATTGACCCGGTGCGGCTCAAAGAAAAACTTTCGCGCCGCATCCAGGAAAACAACATCGTCCTCAAATCGCTTGGCGCGAAACCTCTCTCGTTCAAAAAAGTTTTCGCCGAATACAACGCCGCCGGAAGGTTTCTAAAGCCGTTCGTCCAAAACACAGTTGTTCTTTTGCACGAAAAAATGCGCGAGCAATCCGAAATTTTGTTTGAAGGCGCGCAGGGAACGTTTCTCGACATTGATCACGGCACATATCCGTTCGTCACATCGTCGAACACCACGGCGGGCGGCGCTTGCACGGGTTCGGGCGTGCCGCCGCATCGGATGGATCGCGTCGTCGGCGTGATGAAGGCTTACACCACGCGCGTCGGCGAAGGGCCGTTGCCGACGGAGAATCAGGAAATTTCCGACCTGCTGCACGGCATGGGCCGCGAATTCGGCGCGACGACCGGACGCGCGCGGCGCTGCGGCTGGTTCGATTCCGTCGCCACGCGTCACGCGACGATGGTCAACGGCATTGACGACCTTGCCATCACGAATCTCGACGGCCTCGACACGGTGGAGACGATCAAGGTCTGCGTCGCGTATCGCCACGGCAAGAAGCAATACGACTTCGTGCCGAACGACGCGCAGGTGCTCGCCGAATGCAAGCCGGTCTATGTGGAATTTGAAGGCTGGCGCACGCCGACGGACAAGGCGCGCAAGTTCGCCGACCTGCCACCGAAGGCGCGCGCGTATCTGAAGGCGATCGCGGAACTGACGAATGCGAAATTGTTCATCGCGTCCATCGGTCCGGCGCGGGAGCAGACGATTTTTGTTTGAAAGTGAAAAGTCGTTGAATTCGCAACGCGCTTCGTTACTCTCGCTGGGAAAACAAATGGCAAAGACATATCTCAATTTCATCGAAGATGCGAAGCTGATTTCGGCTCTTGATGGCGTGGTTTCCACAATTCAGGCAACAACGGCCAGCGTGGATATTCATAAAAACTCACTCGATGCTTTTGGAGCTTTGTTTGAATGTGTTGCCAGCGGCTCGAATCTGAAAACTTGGATGGCGAGCGAGAAAGTTCGTCAGGCTCAAAAGACGTTGCAAAATTCGATTGGCACATTTCATCAGGAGTTGATTGGCGGGATTGATAACTGCAACGGACTCGGCACAGGCGGCGGCGTTGATGTCGAAAATGTTTCCGCAGGCTGGGTGGCAGAAGTTAAAAACAAATTCAACACCGTCAAGGGTTCGGACAGGGTTGGAATTTACGACCTGCTTAAAATTCACATGGCTCGGCATGAAGAAAAGCACGGAAAGGCGTTCACTGGCTATTATGTCGAGGTCATTCCCAGCAAAAGGCAAATTTACAACGAGCCTTTCCAGCCGACTGACAGTAAAAAGGGCGGAAAAAAGAGGCCGCGCAATGAACACATTCGCGTCATCAGCGGGCCGGCTTTTTATGATCTCGCTTCAGGAGCAAAAGGTGCGTTGAAGAAAATTTACAAAGTCCTGCCAAAAGTTTTGGAAGACCGTTTTAGTCTAAAATCAGGACTGACTTCGCAGGAGATGGAAGAATTATTCAGTCTCACTTTTGAACCGTAGTCTTACGCGAGCGCAAATTGGATTTGATTGTCATCGGTCTTCGTTATGTCAGTTGGTTCGTTCGTTTTTTTATTGATGAAATCCGGGTGCATTTTTCCTTCGAGCATTTGAATCAAGCCCCGGCCAACGTGATGGGCCAGATTGACTGGAACTGCATTGCCAATTTGGCGGTATTGAGAACTGACCGTTCCGGTAAAAATCCAGTCGTCAGGAAAACTTTGGATGCGCGCATATTCCCTTATATTCAGCGGACGAGTTTTATTTGGGTGGCATCGTTCGGTTTGTTTTTGCGCGGGATTGCATGTCAACGTCAGGGACGGCTCGTCCATCGAAAGCCTTCGAGCCATTCCAGTCCTGCCGCCAGTGTGAAAATAACTTGCACCCATAAATTTACGCTGAAGATCATCCGGCAAATCGCGCCAATAACCGCCTTCGGGAATCAGCTTCATCGTTTCAAATTTTCGTTTTGAGTATTCGTAACCGTCTGAATCGGGAACGTCCTTCAGCGCCTGTCGCAATGACACGGTGTAGTCGCGTTCTTTTGGAAAAAGGTGCGGGATGCTCAAATCTTTTCGCACGCCGATAATTATCAGCCGTTCGCGTTTCTGGGCGACGTCCAGAAATTGCGCCCGCAGCAAATGATAAACGACGTTGTAACCTTCTTTTTCCAAATAATGAATCATCGTCGCCAGCGTCCGTCCTCCATCGTGCTGGATCAAGCCACGGACGTTTTCGCCAAGGGCAATCTTTGGTTTCACTTCCCTGACAGCTCTTAAAAATTCTATAAAGAGCGTTCCGCGCGGATCGCCAAACCCAAGTCCCTTGCCAGCGTAGCTGAATGCCTGACACGGAAATCCACCGGCAACAACTTCAACTTTTCCGGCAAATTGTTTGAAAGATACGTTTTTAATGTCGTCGGAAACAATGTTCCAGTTAGATCGATTTTTTTTGAGCGTCGCAACGGCATTTTTATCAATCTCAACCAGCATCTGGGCAGACAGCCCGGCATTTTCAAATCCCAAAGCCATGCCGCCGCAACCAGAAAATAATTCGATGACCGTATGTTTTGTTTTTGGGCTCTTGAGAACTTTGAAGGCTGCGGTTGAACCGTTGCCTTGGTGTTTCGAGATTACCCTTTCCAGTTCTACGAGATTAAACAGCCGATGATTTTGCGGGCTGCGAAACGATTTGATCAAACCTTTTTTTTCCCAGCGTCGGATTGTGTCCGGCGAAACTTTCAAAATTCCCGCCGCTTGATGTAGAATTAACATTCGCTCAATCATAGTAACCATTGCATACCGCATTGGTTACTTAAAAGTAAAGCCAATTTTTGTTCGCCGGATATTCATTTTTGAATCCGCGCAATCCGCGTAATCTGCGGACAAGCAAAATGAGTTCCGCCATTTCCCATTTGAGCATCGTTGCCGCAGCACGTCGCAGCTTGTGTCGTGAATCAAAATCAAATAACTTGTCGCTGTGCCGGCCATTCATCATAACTCTGATGCCGCGACTGCGCCGATGCAGTTGGCGGAGGCTATCTCGCCTTACAAAGCGGACGTATGGCGGCATTTGACTCCGCGCGAGCGGCTGCGCCGCAGTTGGCAAATGCGTTCGCGTCTGCCGGATTTGAAGGCTGTGCATGATCGCAAACTTTTTCCAAAGCCTTGACCGGAACGGCGTCGAGTATTTGCTCATCAGCGGGCAGGCAACCGTTCTTTACGGCGCGGCGACTTTTTCCGAGGACATTGACATTTGGATAAATCCGACTGAAAAAAACCGTGATCGTTTTGTTTTAGCGTTGCGTGATTGCGGGGCGCGTTACTACAAATTGACGCCCCCGTTGACTGTTGAAAATCTCCAGCACGGACATGGGTTTCATTTTGTTCTTCCCGGCGATAGCGGCGAAATTTTTCTGGACGTGATGGGCAATCCGCCTCGCACGGGTTCGTTCGCCGATTCATTGGCAACGGCGCGTTGGATGGAAACCGAATGGGGCAAACTTCACATCGTTGGAATCAAATCTCTGGTCGAACTGAAAAAGACGCAGCGGCTTGAAGATTATCCGATTATCAGCAAACTTGCGCTTGCATGGTTTGACCAGCCGGAATGCAAAAAAACGGCGGACGATTTTCTTTGGGCGTTGCAAAATATTTTCACATTGGCGGAATTGGCGTGGGATTATTCATGAATTAAGAAAGCTGCGCGCAGCCGGCAATTTGACGCGCGAAGGCGAAATGGTTTAGGCGTGATTTAATTTGCATTTTTCATTTCTAAAAATTTTCGTAATCTACGGTTGAATGAGTTCAGTTTCACATTTGAGCGCCGAAGCCCGCGCGTCGTTGCCACAGCACGTCGCCGTCATCATGGACGGTAACGGCCGCTGGGCGAAGCAGCACGGCTTGCCGCGCGTCGAGGGTCATCGCGTCGGCGCGGAATCGGCGCGGACGATCATCCGCACGGCGGGCGAACTCGGCATCAAATATCTCACGCTCTACGCTTTTTCGGCGGAAAATTGGAATCGCCCCAAGGATGAAGTGGACGCGCTGATGAAATACCTCATCCACTATCTCAAAAGCGAAACGCCCGAGCTGAACAAAAGCAACGTGCGCCTCGAAGTCATCGGCCAGATTTATCGCCTGCCGGAAAATGTGCAGGAACATCTGCGGAAATCCATCGCGACACTTTCCAAAAACAACGGACTGACGCTCGTGATGGCGTTGAGTTACGGGAGCAGAATTGAAATTGTCGAAGCAGTTCGTTCAATTGCCGAAAAGGTAAAAAACGGAAAACTTGAAACGGCGGACATCAACGAAAAGGTAATTTCAGATAATCTTTGGACGCGTGGAATTCCTGATCCTGATTTGCTGATCCGCACCAGCGGCGAAATGCGCGTGAGCAATTTTCTGCTCTGGCAGATTTCCTATGCTGAACTCGTCATCACGCCGACACTCTGGCCGGATTTCCGCAAGCCGCAGTTTTTCGCCGCGCTGGAGGAATATGCGCAAAGGCACCGCAGGTTTGGGGGAGTTTGAAAATGTAGGAGACGACATAAGGAGTCTCTAATTTAATTTGAGTCTCGTCACCTCGACTCCTACTTCAGAAACAAAGAATCGTTAATTTCTTCGGCCCGTGCGCGCCCAAGACCAGAATGCGTTCGATGTCGCTCGTGCGGCTGGGGCCAGTGATGAACGAAATCATGCTCGGATAATTCGCGGCGTATTTCTGCTGCAACAATTCAAACGCGGCGGGCAGGTCGGCCACAAGTTGCTCGCGCCGCGCGAGCACGACGTGATGCGGCGGCAGCACGGACAAGGCGCGTCCGCCCGCACTGCGATTCGCCACCAGCACGCTGCCGGTCTGCGCGACGAGCGCGTCACATTCGGAAATGCCGGCGTCGCACGTTTCGAGTTCGTGAACGTCGTAATTTTTATCTGTGAAACAAATAGGCAAATCAAGCGAGCCGGAAACAAAGTCCGTCAATTCGCCGTGATGACTTGCGATTCGTTTCCAGTTTTCGGCGGTGGAAATTTTGGCGAGCGCGTTTTCCAATTCATCGCGGCTGGCGAGCAATTGAAAATCCGCCTTCAACTCGGCGGCATTTTTCTGAAACAACGCGAGTTGTTCCGCAAAACTTTCGCCGACTTTCGGCAGCCATTGACGCGCGGTTGAAATGTTTTTTGCGGAAGCGGGTAAATGCGTTTCGCCATGCGAGCCGGGCAGCGGAGCCGTGACTTTCAACGCCTCGCGCACGCGCGCCAGAATTTTTTCACGTTCGGTCATTTCCGTTTCCTCCACCAGTCCTTGAAAGTTTCCGGCGCGACGTCCGGCAAGTCGCGCGTTTGCGTCCAGTGATAGCCGGGGTCGAGCCGCGTGCCGCGCACGAGTTTTTGCAACGGCTGCGTGAGGCGTGCGAATTTTTTTGCGAACGCCCAGAGCTTCGGATGATTCGCCAGTTGCACGAACGATTTGAAACCGATCTGTTCCTTGAGCGTCGGTTGTTGCACGGCGGCATTGCGGCGGTTTTGCAGCAGGTGATGATGCAGATCAATTTTCACCGGACACGCCTCGGTGCACGCGCCGCAAAGCGAACTCGCGTTGGAAAGATGTTTCCAATCCTGCAAGCCGCGCAGGTGCGGCGTGATGACCGAACCGATCGGGCCGCTGTAGACCGTGCCGTAAGTGTGGCCACCGATGTTTTTGAAAATCGGGCAGACGTTCAGGCACGCGCCGCAGCGGATACAATGGAGCACGTCGCGTTGCTCGACGTCGGCGAGGAGTTCGGTGCGGTGATTGTCGAGCAGCACGACGTGCCATTCTTCCGGGCCGTCGCTTTCGCCGGGCTGGCGCGGGCCGCCATACATCGTGTTGTAGCACGTCAACGGCTGTCCCGTCCCCGCCGTCGCGAGCATCGGCAGAAACAGCGCGAGGTCGCCCAGCTTCGGCAAAATCTTTTCGATGCCGAGCAATGAAATCATCGTCTTCGGCAGCGCGGCGGTAAGTCGCGCGTTACCTTCGTTTTCGGTGATGGAAATCATGCCGGTCTCGGCAATGGCGAAATTCGCGCCGGTGATGCCGATGTCCGCCGTGAGAAATTTTTTGCGGAGCGCACGCCGCGCGATCATTGTGAGTTCTTCGGGATCGTTCGTCGGCGTGCTGCCGAGTTCGCGCTGGAACAATTCGCTGATCTCGCCGCGCGTCAGGTGCATCGAGGGAAACACGATGTGATACGGCGCTTCGTGGCGAAGCTGGACGATGAATTCGCCGAGGTCATTTTCGACGACGTTAAGGCCGGCGTGTTCGAGCGCGTCGTTGAGATGAATTTCCTCGGCGGTCATCGCCTTGGACTTGATGACGGACTTCGCCTTTTTGTCGCGGACAATCTGCAAAATGATTTCGCGCGCCTGTGCCGCCGTGCTCGCCCAATGAACTTTCGTCCCGCGCGCCTCGATCTTTGCGACGAACTCGACCAGATATTTATCCAGATGGTTGAGCGCGTCCCATTTCGTTTCGGCGGCGAGCTGGCGCGCGGATTCCCAGCATTGGAACGACGCCTTGCGCTTGTCGCGGGCGATCTCGTAATTGGCCAGCGCTGTGCGGATGATCTTGCGATGGCGCAAATCGCCCGCCATCACGCGCGCCTGCTTCATGAATTGCGAAACA
>DASQOZ010000038.1:0-13093 GCA_035644195.1 Candidatus Methylomirabilota bacterium
TGACGACCGTGCTGCTGAATTTTCACAACGCCGGATTTTACGAATTGAACAGCATGATCCTCGCGATGGGAATTTGCTACGGCGGCGTCGCGCAAATCATCGCGGGCATGATGGAATGGAAAAAGGGAAACACGTTTGCGACGACGGCGTTCATTTCCTACGGATTTTTCTGGCTCTCGTTTGTGACTTTGGTGCTGCTGCCAAAAATCATTCCCAGCGTCACGCCTTCCGCCGAAAATGCCGTGGCCGCTTATCTCGCCATGTGGGGAATTTTCACCGCCGTCATGTTTGTCGGCACGTTCCGGCTGAACCGCGCGCTGCAATTCGTCTTCGGCTCGCTGACGGTTTTATTTTTCCTGCTCGCTTATGGCGACTTTACTGATGCGAGCGCCAGCTTCAGACATTTCACCGGCTACGAAGGAATTGTCTGCGGCATTTCCGCGATCTACACGGGGCTGGCGCAAATCTTGAACGAAATTTACGGAAAAATCCTGCTGCCGATCGGCCCGGTGAAAAAATAATTTTCCAATTGTTCAACCCGTTATTGACGTCATCGCCCGTCATTGCCATTCTTTTGCCATGAAATCCATCACGACAATTTTCGCGCTCGCCGCCGCTTTGCTGCTCCAATTTTCCGCCGTCGCCCAGACCAATGCACCTGCCGTTGCGCCGGAGATTCAAACCAACACCGCCATCGTTCCCGTCCCGCGAACCGGCGGCATCACCAACCGCCAAAGCCAGGTTTTGCAGCGCGCCAAGGAAGCGTCCGGCGATTATGACATCGAGTTCATCGGCGATTCCATCACGCAAGGCTGGGAAAATTCCGGCAAAAATGTGTGGCATGAATTTTACGGCTCGCGCAAATGCCTCAACTTCGGCGTCAGCGGCGACCGCACCCAGCACGTCCTCTGGCGCTTTGAAAACGGCCAGCTCGACGGCGTCAAGGCCAAGGCCGCCGTCGTGATGATCGGCACCAACAACTCCGGCAAGGAAAACACCGAGGCCGAAATCCTCGAGGGCGTCATCGCCATCGTGAACCAAATCCGCACGCGCCAGCCGGAAACGAAAATCATCCTGCTCGGCATTTTTCCGCGCGGCCATGAGTTCAACGCGCAACGCGGAAAAATCCTTCAAGTCAACGAGGCGCTCGCCAAACTGGATGACGGCAAAAACATTTTCTACATTGATTTTGGCTCGCAGTTGATTGAAAACGACGGGACAATTTCCAAATCCATCATGCCCGATTTCTTGCATCCCAACGATGCCGGTTACCGGATTTGGGCGAACGCCACCGAGCCGAAGCTGAAGGAAATTCTCGGCGGGAAATAAATTATTTCGAGGCTGGCGTCCACGCGAGCGGTTCAGAAAATTTCCTCAATCGCCTCGCGCAGCGCGGAAACCATTTTCTGCAACTGCGCCCGCGTCGTGCAATACGGCGGCATCAGCACGATCACATTTCCGACTGGCCGCGTCAGCACACCGCGCTTTGCCATCGCCTCGCAAACGCGGATGCCCGCGTGCTCGCGCAATTCAAACGGCTCGCGCGTCCGCCAGTTTTTGACGATTTCAATTCCAGCAACCAAACCAACTTGCCGCACGTCGCCGACGTTTGACAATCGCCAGAGCGATTTCAATTCCTCACGCAAATTTTTTTCCAAATTTTGCCGTGCGTGAATTGATTTTTCACTTTGCAAAATCTCCAGGCTCGCCAAAGAAGCCGTCGCGCCAAGTTGATTGCCCGTGTAACTGTGGCCGTGAAAAAAAGTTTTGAATTCTTCATATTCACCGAGAAACGCATCAAAGACTTTTTGCGTCGTCAACGTCGCCGCCATCGGCAGATAACCGCCGGTCAAACCTTTTGCGAGACAGAGAAAATCCGGTTGAACGTTTTCATGCTGACAGGCAAATATGTTTCCAGTTCTGCCAAATCCCGTCATCACTTCGTCGGCAATCAGCAACGCTCCATGATTTCGCGCGATTTCTGAAACTTGTTTGAGCCACGATTTCGGCTGCGGAATCATTCCCGCCGCTCCCTGCATCAACGGCTCGAACACAAACGCGGCATAAGGATTTCCTTTTCGTTTTTGCGCCGCGAATTTTTTCTCAACCAAGCCGACGCATTCCCAGTTGCATTTGCGATATTCGCGCGCGCCGGCGCGTTCCGGTTTGGCGCGGTTGAACGGACAACGATAGCAATACGGCGACATGACCTTGTCCGTCTTGAACAACATTCTGCCGTAAGCCCTATGAAATAAATCAATATGACCCAATGAAACCGCGCCAATCGTGTCGCCATGATATGCGCCTTCGAGCGAAAGAAATCTGGGCTCTGCGGCTCGCCGGGACGCTCGCCCCACCGATTTATAGCGAGTGCGCTGGGTGAATTCGTAGGCCAGCTTGAGCGCGACTTCCATCGCCGTCGAGCCGTCGTCGGAAAAGAAAACTTTTGCCAGTTTTGGATTTTGAGTTTTGGATTTTGAGTTGGCGGCTTTCACCAATCGTTCCGCCAAAAGTGAAGCCGGCTCATTTGCAAAACCCAGCGCGGAGCTGTGCGAGATTTTTTTCAACTGCCGCGAAATCGCCGCGTTAATTTTTTGATTTTGATGGCCGTGAAGGTTTGTCCAAATCGAAGAATTGGCGTCCAGAAATTTCCTGCCGCGAACGTCGCGCAATTCCGCGCCGCTGCCTTTCACGATCACAACCGGCTCGCGCCGCAGCCAGTCGCACATCTGCGTGAACGGATGCCAGACGAATTTGAGGTCAAGTTGGGCAAGTTTGTTCATTGAGTCCAAAGTCTAAAGCCCGATGTCCAAAGTTTTAAGCGCGCGGATCAATTCCGAAACATCTTTTGCCGAATGCGCGGCGGTTAATGTCACGCGCAATCTCGCCGCGCCGCGTGCGACGGTTGGAAAACGGATTGCGGGAATGAAAATGTTTTGCTCGCGCAGTTTTGCGGCGGCTTCGACGGCTTTATTCTCATCGCCGATCAAAATGGGGATGATCGTGCTTTGAAGTTTTGAATTTTGAATTTTGAATTTTGAGTTGAATTGTTTGGCGCGCTGCCAAAGTGAATTGCAACGCGCCTTGCCTTGATTCGATTGCACAAAACGAATTCCGGCGGTTGCGGCCGCGGCGGCGGCGGGAACCGGCGCGGTGGAAAAAATAAAACTGCGCGCGCGATTGACCAGAAAATCAATCAACGCGCGTGAGCCGCAAATGTAACCGCCGCTGGCACCGAGCGCCTTGCCGAGCGTGCCCATCTGGATTTCGATTTGACCGCTGACTTCGAGTTCTTCGGCGAGGCCGCGCCGGTTTTTTCCGAAAAGTCCTGTCGCGTGCGCCTCGTCCACCATCAGCCATGCGCCGTATTTATTTTTCAGTCCGGCAATTTCGCGGAGCGGGGCGTCGTCGCCGTCCATTGAGAAAATAGATTCGGTCACGATAAGAATTTCCGCTTTCCGCTTTCCGCTTTCCGCTTTTGCGGATTTGTCTGTCCATTTCAGAATTTTTTCCAAATCGTTCAAATCATTGTGGTCGAAAACGCGAAGCTTCGCGCCACCCAAGCGCGCGGCGTCCACGATGCTCGCGTGAACGAGTTTATCCAAAATGATGATGTCGTCTTTGCTAAGCAGCGCGCAAATCGTGCCGATGGCGGCGGCGTAGCCGGTGGAAAATGTGAGCGCAGCTTCGGTTTGTTTGAAGTCGGCGAGCGCTTCTTCCAGTTCGTGAAACGGCGCCAGCGAGCCGCAAATCAACCTCGATGCGCCTGCGCCTGCACCGAACTTTTTAATCGCGCGAATGGCTCCCTCTTTCAAAATTGGATCGTTTGCAAGGCCCAGATAATCGTTTGAAGAGAAATTCAGAAAGGTTTGGCCGCCGATTTGGATGCGCGGCGATTGCGGCGAATCCACCCGCCGCAATTCGCGGAATAAATTTTTTCCGCGCAAGGCGTTCAGCCGTTGATTCAATTCATTTTCAAAAAAATTCATTTGGCAGCCGGGGGGGTCGCCGTGTCGGCGACCCTAATTCAGGGACGGCGGCACGCCGTCCCTCCCAAAATCATTCACGGTGCGATTGCCCATTGTCCGTCAACCATGCTGACGGAAACGGTTGACGCATGATGCAGCACCGCCTCGTAAATGTCCGCAACTTTTCCGGTAAACGGAATAGTGATCAAATCGGCAAAGGCATTTTCAGAAAGCTCGCCGGTTTTTCCAGCCAGCCCGAGCGCGTGGGCGCCGTTCACGGTCGCCATTTTTAAGATTTCTTCCGGCAAAATGGATTCGTCATTTGCCGCAAGCGCGCGCATCTCGGCGAACAGGTTGAGTTCGGGCTTTTGTTTTCCATTTTTGCGGGTGGTCGAAAGGCTGTCGGTGCCGAGGCAAACGTTGACGTTCGCATCCAGTAATTTTTTCAGCGGAAATGGTTCGTGCCGGAAATAATCATGGCTGCGCGGACAGTGAGCGACGCTGACATTTCGTTTGGCAAGCAAATTAAAATCTTTTTCTCCGAGGTAATTCGCGTGGACGGCCAGAAGATTTTCACCAAGCAAACCGGCGCGTTCCAAATGTTCAACGGGCGTGCCAAGGCCGCAATCGGAATTGTCGCGCTGGTTTTTTTTCAGCCAGTCAAACATTCCGCCCCGTGCCTGGGCGAACATTTCAAATTCCTGCGCCGATTCAGCGACGTGCATGGTGATTCGCAGTTGTTTTTCGCGCGCAATTTTTGCGCAAAGCCGGAGCAATTCCGGCGAAGTGGAATAAGGTGCGTGCGGCGAAAGCGACGCGGCGCATCGCGGATGCGAAAGCGAATCCATTTTTGAAATGGCTTCGTTCAAAATGTCACGCGGTCCGCGTTTTGAACGGATGCCGGTCATTTCGAGAAACGAAAAAATGCGCAATGGCGTGGCGTCCCACATTTCCGGCAACAGTTCCGGCACGGCTTCGATGTCGGCGACCGTCGTTGTGCCGGTTTGCAACAGCATTTTTGCGCCGTTGAGCCAAGAGCGCGCATAATCGGTATAGCTCCACGCGGCTTTGGCGGCGAGCATTTGCGGAATCCAATCGGTAAATTTTTTCGGCGCTGACCAAAGGCCGGCCATGTCGGTGTAATCCAAATGGCAATGCGCGTTGACGAGGCCGGGAAGCAAAACGACTTCGCCCAAATCGAAAATTTCTTCGCTGGAACATTCTGATTTCAGATTACTCCACGAACCGGCGGCGCGGATTTGATTTCCTGAAATGACAACCGCGCCGTTTTCGATGGGCGGCGCGGTGATCGGCAGAACGTTGCGGGCGCGAAGAATCATCAGACTCCGGCGTCGCGCTTGGCGTTTTTGAGCTTGGTGGCGTCCTTGTGTTTGCGCGCCTTGATTTTGCTGTGACGCTTGCGGAGTTGTTGCTCAATTTTTTTCGCGACGACATCAATGGCTGCGTATAAATCAGTTTCGCGCGCTTCAGCAAAAAGGTCGGGGCCGCGCATGGCGAGCCGCATGGAGCAAGTGAATTGTTTTTCCGGCACGCGCTTGTGGTCGTGTTCAAGCGTCACGCGCGCGTCCACGGCGCGTTTGTCGAAGTGGTCGAGTTGTTCCAGTTTTTTGACGACGCGATCCTCGAGAGTTTTGGTCAGCGTCACGTTGTGAGTTGAAAGAATCAATTTCATCCTTTCCCAAGATGCAACCGCCACATTGGAAAATCCAGTTTTTTTGCCGATGCAGCGAGACTCGTGCCAATTTGCCTTGTATTTCAGCCAAACGGAGTTACAATGAAAATTGAATGGTTCAGGGATTACAACTTTCGCAGCGGCTGACGCAATCGCTGGTGCTTGCGCCGCAATTGCAGCAGTCGCTTGCGCTGCTTCAGGCGCCCACGCTCGAACTTAAGGCGCTTGTCGAGCATGAGTTGGAGCAAAATCCCGTGCTCGAAGAAGTCGCCGAAACGGATTTGGAACAGCGCGAAAAATCTCCGGGCGATGAAAGTGAGCTGCCAGCCAGTTCCGACTCGGCTTCCGATGGCGTCGAGGACACGGCCTTCGATACCGCTGAAAAAAATTCCACCGAACCTGCCGATGATTTCCAGGCCGAGTTCGATAAGCTCGTCCAGCTTGACCAGGAATGGCGCGACCATTTTTCGCAGACGAACATTCCCATCCGCCAATCCGCCGAGGATGAGGAAAAACGGCAGTTCATGTTCGATTCGCTAACGGTCGAAACATCGCTCGCGGAATTTTTGATGGACCAGATGCGCGAAACGGATTTGACGGATGAACAACGCGGCATCGCCGAACTCATCATCGGCAACATTGACGATTACGGCTATCTGAAGGCGACGGTTGAAGAGCTTTCCACCTCAAATAATCTGCCCGCGCAAATAATTTCCGAGGTCCTGAAAATCATCCAATCATTCGATCCGCCCGGCGTCGGCGCGACCGATTTGCGCGAATGTCTTTTGCTCCAGCTTGACCGCGCTGGAAAACAGGATTCGCTCGAATATCGCATCATTCGCGATTTCATGGACGCATTGGGCAAGCGGCGTATTCCCGAAATCGCGCGCGGCACGAACCGCACGATTGAGGAAGTTCAGGAATCGCTTGCCAAAATCGCGCGCCTTGAACCGCGACCGGGCCGCGCATTTCTGCCGGACAACGACCACTACGTTTTGCCCGAAGTTTTCATCCAGAAAAACGGCGATGATTTTACCGTCACGACCAACGACGAGCACATTCCGCACTTGCGCATCAGCAACGTCTATAAAGATTTGATGTCCGGCGGCGAAAATAATTCTGAAGTCAAAAATTACATCCGCGAAAAAATCCGCGCCGGAAAATTTCTCATCAAAAGTTTGCACCAGCGGCAGGCGACGATTTTGAACATCGGCAAGGAGATCGTGAAACGCCAGCGCGAGTTCATGGAAAAAGGCGTCGCGCATTTGAAGCCGATGACGATGGCGCAGATCGCCGACGTCGTGGGCGTGCATGAAACGACCGTGAGCCGCGCCGTTTCTGGAAAATATATGCAGACGCCGCAGGGCGTTTTTGAAATGAAATTTTTCTTCACAGCAGGATTACAGAGCAGCAACGGCGGCAGCGAAATTTCCAACACAAGCGTGAAGGACATGATCGCCGAAATTTTCAAGGCCGAGAATGCGGCCAAGCCGTTGTCCGACCAGGAAGTCGTGAAAATGCTCGGCGAAAAGGGAATTACAATTGCGCGCCGCACCGTGGCGAAATATCGCGATGAATTGGGAATCCTGCCGTCGAATTTACGGAAGGTTTATTGACGGAACAATAATGTGCCGCCGGCTGACACAGCGCCGGAGGCGCGCAAGAAAGTAGCCCACGGTGAAACCGTGGGTTATCAAATCGGCGAGTTTTAAGCTCCGGCAGGAGCGACAGAAAAACAAATTTGCGATTTCTTTCGCCCCGTCCGGGGCTTTGATTGTTTGTGCAATTAACCCACGGTTTCACCGTGGGCTACTACCGGTCGCTGCTCCGCAGCTTCAAATGGATTTTTAAAATGCACCGTGGCGAAATTACCGCGATGAAATCTTGCCGTCGAATTTAAGGAAGGTTTATTGAAAGTTTTTACAGTCTATCTAGTTGTTAGGCAGCACGTTTTGACTGGACTGAATGAACATGGGAAATAAGTGCTGACAATAATCGCCAAAGACAAAACATGGCTGAAATCCAAAGGCAAACTATGCCAAACCCCGCGATGCCGATACCCAAAATAAAAAACGGAAATCCTGGGCCGAGCTTGATACCAGAGTGAAAGTAATGCTCGTCTAAAAATTCTAAAAGTCCGGCGAAGAAAAAGACCAGCACTCCGGCTCCAACAATGCCAAGTGAGATAAACAATGCAAGCCAATGACCACTCTTGAAATTAACGGCAGCTTGGAGAATGGGACGGCTGCGCGAGCGATGAAATGCGACAGCCAGACCGACGATGCAAACCAGCAACGGCAGCAATGTGTAAATCAAGCTGACAAAAATGATGCCCATATTTTCTAATGCGCTCGTGCTGCCTAACAGTGATTCGACGGCGCATTTTGCAGCCTATCTAGTTTCATGATTTGACATTATTTTTGGCGCAACTGTTTGTCGAGCATAAAGTTTCCCCAATTATGACGCCTGATACGCCGCCGAGAAAGGCTGCAATTATTTCTTTTGCAACTCCGCCTTCGTTTGCGCCTGCAATTCGTCCAGTTCCGGTTTCAGCTCGCGCTTTTTGGCCGTCGCCATCCGGTCAATAAACAAAATGCCGTTGAGATGATCCACTTCGTGCTGAATCGCGCGCGACAGCAATCCGCCGGCGCGAAATTCAATCGGCTTTCCTTTTTCGTTCAACGCTTTCACATCCACAAATTCAGGACGCGAAACTTCCGCGTAAATTTCCGGGAAGCTTAAACAACCTTCGCCGCCGGAAATCATTTCGCCGACTGATTTGATTTCAGGATTGATAAGGACGAGCGGCATGATTTCATTTACGTCGGCAGGTTTGCCTTTCAATTCGAGCGTGGACGGACGGTCTTTGGCTTCGCGCACGTCAATCACCGTCAATTGCAACGCCTTGCCGATTTGCTGCGCCGCCAGCCCGACGCCGTGCCGTTCGTGCATGGTCTCGAACATGTCGGCGATGAGCTTTTTAATTTCCGGCGTGATTTTTTCGATGGGCGCGCCTTTTTGTCGAAGGACAGGATCGCCGTATCTGACGACTTCTAAAATCATGTCCGAAAATTTTAGCAGCGGCTAAAGGACATAAAAAGTTCAAAGATTGATCCGTTTGCCCGTCTGCGCGGATTTGTGCGCCGCGTCCAGAATTTCCACGACAATCATGTTCACTTCGAGCGATGCAAGGCCGGTCGGCTTGATTTCTTTTCGCACGACGGCGGCGAAATATGAAAGCGGATCAGCATTCGCGCTGGCGACCGGCGGCGGAATGATTTCAGTTTCATTGGGCGATTTTGCGGTTCGCACGCGCAACAAATTCGGCTGCGGCACGAAGACATAACCGGTTTGCCCATAAACTTCCATGTCCTTGCGGTCGAACGGCCAGTTCCACGAAGGTTGAAGGATTACCTCGGCTTTTGGATAAGTCAGCACGATTGTCGCGTCGTCTTCGACCTTCGGATAAACGTCGGGCTTGATGTGCCGCGCGACGGCGAGAACGGAAATCGGTTTCTGCCCGTCGAAAAACCACGTCGCCAAATCCGCGCCGTAACAACCGAAATCATTGATCGCGCCGCCGCCGTTGAGAACCGGATCGGTCAGCCACGCGAGAAAATTGGTCGAGCAGCCGATCTCCTTCGGCCCGCGATGACCGTCATGGACGACGATCCGGCGGATGTCGCCGATTTGATGTCCATCGTGAACCATCGAAAATGCTTCCCAGTTTCCGGGATAGTAGCTCGTCTCGTAATTGACGATGACCTGGATGCCGCTTTTTTTTGCGGCGGCCTCAATCGCGCGCGCCTGTTTCATGTTCGTCGCCAGTGGTTTTTCCATCATCACATCCACGCCATGCGCCGCGCATATTTCCACAACGCCCACATGGTCAAATGTGCTGGTAAATGTCGCCACGGCTTGCACGTTCGTTTTGGCAAAAAGCGCTTCGAGACTTGGATAAAACAGGTTTGGATCAAGATGAAATTGCCGGGAGAAGCGCGCGATCAAATCCCGGTTGGTTTCCACGATGCCGGCCAGTTGCACATCCGTCGGGCTGGCGAGACGCGGTATGAAACCTTTCGCGTGGTCGTGAACCAGCCCGACCATCGCGAAACGCACTGGCGGTTTGGCGTCCTGCGAAAATAAATTGCAGGCGATAAAAATTAATCCAAACAAAAGCGGAAGAAGTTTTTTCATAAAGGGTTTGAATGGAATCTTAATTTAACAGCCCGTTCAAAGCGATAGCGAATTTTGTGGTGGGTTTCATTTTTTCTTGAACAATTTCTTAACTAAAAATGAGGCAATTCCTGATTGCTCTTCAACAATTGGCCGACAAATCTTTTCGAGGTCTTTGATTGCTTCTTCCAGTCGTTTTTTAATTGGGTCTTCTTTTGAAAAGCCTTCCCAAAAATTCGCTTCATGTTGCCGCCGCTCACCGCAGCACGCTCGCCACGCCCTTGCGCCCGCAAAAGAATTCAGCGATAGTTTCGCCATGAGAAAGAATGGAAAGCAGGAGTTCAGCGTCGTCGTTGAGCGCGATGAAGAGGGCTATTACGTCGCCAGCGTTCCGGCGTTGCCGGGCTGCCACACGCAGGCGCGTTCGCTGGACAAACTCATGGAGCGCGTGCGCGAAGCCATCGCGTTGTGCCTCGAAGTCGAGCACGAGTCAGCGAACACGGAATTCATCGGCGTGCAGCGCGTCGCCGTCTGATTATGCCGCGCCTGCCCCGACTTCGTGGACGTGAAGTGCTGGCGGCATTGCGCCGCGCGGGCTTCGTGGTTTTACGCGTCAAAGGCAGTCATCATTTTCTCCAGCATCCCGACGGTCGAAGAACTGTTGTTCCAATTCATTCCGGCGAAATCATCGGGCCGGGTTTGCTCAATAAAATTCTCAAGGACGTGGCAGTTGAACTTGAAGAATTTCAAAATTGGTTGTGAATTTGATCGTCATGGAGAATTCACTTCCACCGCTCACAGCCAGCACGCTTTATCTCGTCGCCACGCCGATTGGGAATTTGGAGGACATCACGTTGCGCGCATTGCGCGTGTTGCGCGAGTGCGACGTGGTTGCAGCCGAGGACACGCGGCGCACCGGGCAGTTGCTGAAACATTTTCAAATCTCCAAACCGCTCTTGAGTTATTTCCAATTCAATGAAGCCAAACGCAGCGAGGAAATTTTGGCGTGTCTTGCGCGCGGCGAAAAAATTGCGCTCGTCACGGACGCCGGCAGTCCCGGCATCAGTGATCCGGGCGAACGCGTCGTGAAGGCGGCAATTGCGGCGGGCTTCCGCGTCGAGTCAATTCCCGGCGCGTGCGCGCTCGTCGCGGGACTCACGGCGAGCGGATTGCCGACGGATGAATTTCATTTCGTGGGTTTTCTGCCGCATAAATCCGGCCAGCGGAAAAACAAATTGGAATCGCTCAAAACGATTGAAGGCACTTTGGTTTTCTACGAATCGCCGTATCGCATCGAAAAACTTTTGGGCGAACTGAATGAAGTTTTTCCCGAACGCGAAGTTGTCCTCGCGCGCGAACTGACGAAGAAATTCGAGGAATTTCTGCGCGGCAAACCGGCGGAATTGCTGGCGGTCACACAAAAACGCCCGTTGAAGGGCGAGTTTGTGGTTCTGGTTGCGGGAGCCGGGTAACGGCGCGAAACTTTTACTTCGCCTTGGCGGCGCGGACTTTTGCCCAGCGCGCTTTGGCGGCCAGGGAAATTTTTCGGCGCGCGGCGGCGCTCATTTTACGCCTGGCGCGAATAATTTTTCCGATGGGCGCCGGTGTCGCAGCGACAATGACATTTTCCAATTGCGCTTCGAGGCGTTCGATCTCGGATTTCAAAGCCACGACGTGTTTAAGTTTGGCAGCCGGCAATTTAAGGAGTTCTCTTATATTCATAAGGAAATCATTCTATGAATTCGTCGGCTAAAGGAAAGGGGAATTTTTGAAAGCTAAATAAGTCAACTTTTGCGGCTAACTAATCGCCTGACGCATCGCCTCAAAAAGATTTTTGCCGGACCCCTGCTCAACGGGGGTTTTGTTTTTTGAATCCGAATGCTCGACGAGTTCTTCCGGCAATTCTTTCAGGAACGGCGACGGCTGGCAGGGCAGGAGCTGGCCGTATTTCTTGCGCCCGCCGCAATGGCTGATGGTCAGCGTCAGCATCGCGCGCGTGACGGCGACGTAAAACAATCTGCGCTCCTCGTCCATCGTGCCTTCGAGTTTCGAGCGCGAGTGCGGGAGCAAACCATCTTCCAGCCCGACGATATAGACGTGCGGAAATTCCAGTCCCTTGCAACTGTGCATCGTGATGAGCGTGACGGCATCGCCTTTGTCTTCCTCTTCTTTGTCCTCGGAATCAAGCGTGACGTTTTCGAGAAATTTTTCGAGACTGGACGCGAGGGTAGGGCGCGTCACTCCGTGCGCGCCGTCGGCGGACAGAGGACTGCCCGCCCCACCTTGGTCCATCGTGACAAACAATTCTTTCAAATTGCGAACGCGAGCCTCGCCATTTTCTTTATCTTTCTCCGAGCGGCGCAGTTCCGCGAAGTAACCGACCTCGTCGAGAAATTTTTCAGCCCAGGATTGTAACGTAGGACAGGCGTCGCGCCTGTCTCCATCTGAAAAATTACCCTGCAAATTAGAGACAGGCGCGACGCCTGTCCTACGTTCAAGCTGCGCCCGCGTCCGCTCCACAAATTCCACAAACGCCTCGATGCTCTTGCGCGTGTTCGCCTGAAACGCCGTCGTGACGAGCGGATTTTTCATCGCGCTGAAGACGGACGACTTGCGTTCGTGGCTCGCGCCGAGCAGGCGTTCCATCGTCACGTCGCTCAAGCCGCGCGCGGGGACGTTCGCGATGCGCAGCAGGCTGATGTCGTCGTGCGGATTGATGAACATTTTCAGATAGGCGAGAAAATCCTTGATCTCGCGCCGGTCGAAAAAACTTTGCCCGCCGATCAAATGATAACGCACGTTCGCTTTCCGCAATTCCGTTTCGAGCGGACGCGATTGCTGGTTCGTGCGGAACAGAATCGCGCAATCCTGCCACGGCGCGCGGCGCGTGAGCCGGAGAAATTCGATCTGCACGACGATTTCGCGCGCCTCGGCCTCGTCGTTGTCGTAAGCCTGCAACTGGATTTTCGCGCCCGTGCCTTTTTGCGACCAAAGCTGCTTCACGCGGCGGCGGACGTTGTTCTTGATGATGGCGTTCGCGGCGTTGAGAATCGTCGTCGTGCTGCGATAATTTTGTTCCAGCTTGACGACTTTGATTTCGGGAAAATGTTTTTCCATGTCGAGCAGGTTGGCGACCTCCGCGCCACGCCAGCCGTAAATGCTCTGGTCATCATCGCCGACGACGCACAGATTCCGATGCTCCACAGTCAACGCGTGGACTAATTGAAACTGCGCGGCGTTGGTGTCCTGATATTCG
>DASQOZ010000039.1:0-2502 GCA_035644195.1 Candidatus Methylomirabilota bacterium
TTTGCGTCAGGTGAATTGCTCATCTCGGTGAATTCAAGCGAAGCGAACTATAAAACCCCGCGCGCAGAAAGCAACACGCGGAATGAAAATTTTTCGCGACGCTTCGGATATGGAGCGGCTCAATTTGGTGGGGCGAGCGTCCTCGCGAGGACGCTCGCCCCACCATCTTCGCGCTTTGCAGATCGGAAAAATTTTG
The DNA here is from genome assembly GCA_035644195.1 of Candidatus Methylomirabilota bacterium. GTDB lineage: Bacteria > Verrucomicrobiota > Verrucomicrobiia > Limisphaerales > UBA11358 > UBA11358. Next base: position 197 of record DASQOZ010000039.1, read on the forward strand.
TTTTCATCCCGCCATGCCGAAAATTCCGCTCAAAACCATCGTTGCACACTGCGATAAAATTCTCCGCACGCGCGAAATCGGCGATTACGATGGCGCGGCGAACGGATTGCAGGTGGAAAATTCCGGCGCAGTCGCAAAAATCGCCGCCGCCGTGGACGCGAGTCTTGCCACAGTGAAATTGGCAATCACGGCCAAAGCGGATTTGTTGATCGTTCATCACGGATTATTTTGGACTCCGCACCAGCCATGGACTGGGAAAAGTTATGAATTGTTGCAATTGTTGGTCGAAAATAATCTGGCAGTTTACAGTTCGCATCTGCCGCTCGACGCGCATCCCAAGCTCGGCAACAACGCGCAGCTCTGCGCCGCGCTCGGACTGAAAAATCTGAAACCATTTTTTGAAAGCCACGGCCAAACCATCGGCTTCAAATCGCAAACGAAAATTTCACGGAACGAATTGACGGCAAAATTGGAGCGTGCGACGGGCACGAAGCCAAAAATAATTCCCGGCGGCAAAACCATTTGCGAAAAAATCGGCGTCGTGACCGGCGGCGCGGGCGCGGAATTAAAACTGGCCGCGAGCGAAGGCATTGACACATTCATCACCGGCGAAGGACTGCACTGGACTTTTGCGCTGGCGGAAGAATTGGGATTGAATGTTTTTTACGGCGGCCATTACGCGACAGAAACATTCGGCGTAAAAGCGCTCGCGGCGGAACTTTCCAAAAAATTCAAATTGCCGTGGGAATTTTTGGGCCATCCGACGGGTCTTTAACTCAATTGTGCCAGCACGCGTTCGGAAATTTTCTGGCCAATGGCCAGCGACGCGGTCGCCGCCGGCGAAGGTGCATTGACGACGTGCAAAATTCCTTTCGCCTCATCGAAATGGAAATCTTCGACAAACTTTCCGTCAGAGGTCATGGCTTGCGCACGCACACCCGCGCCGCCGGTTTCCAAATCATCCTCGCGGATTTCCGGCACGAGCTTTTGGAGCGAGCGCGTGAATTCGGATTTTGAAAGCGAGCGCCAGATTTCATAACTGGAAACGCGCGGATAAGCCGCCAAAAATTTCAAAAGGCCGGGAAAGCAAAGAGATTCCGCAAGATCGCGCAAGTTGATATTCGACCATTTATATCCTTCGCGCGCGAATGCGAACACGGCATTCGGTCCGGCCTCGACGACGCCGTTGATGAGCCGCGTGAAATGGACGCCGAGGAACGGAAATTTCGGGTCGGGAACCGGATAAATCAGATTGCGGACAAGAAACTGCCGCTCTTTTTTGATCTGAAAATATTCCCCGCGAAAGGGAATGATCTTTGCCGACGGTTTTTGCCCCGCCGCTTTTACGAGCCTGTCGGAATGAAGGCCGCCACAAGTGACAACAAATTTTGCGCGGAAATTTCCGGCGGAAGTTTCGGCCATGCGTTCGCCCGCGTCGGAAATAATTTTCAAGACCTGCGCATTGAGTTTGATTTCGCCGCCGTGTTTACGGATCAGTTCGCCAAGTTTTTCGCAAACTGCCGGATAATCCACGATGCCTTCCTGCGGCACATGAATCGCCGCGATTCCCGCTGCGTGCGGCTCAATTTCTTTGATTTGCGCCGGGTTTAATTTTCGCAAGCCAAGCAAGCCGTTTGCATTTCCGCGTTCCCAAAGATTTTCCAATCGCAGCAATTCATTTTCCTCCGTTGCAATCACGATTTTTCCGCATTGTTCATGCGCGATGCCGTGTTTGCGGCAGAACGTGACCATTTGTTGCAGACCGCCGACGCTCAACTTTGCTTTTTCCGAGCCGGGTTTGTAGTAAAGCCCGGAGTGAAGAACGCCGCTGTTGTTGCCCGTCTGATGCGCGGCGAGTTTGGATTCTTTTTCGAGCAGCAGGATTTTCAGTTGCGGGCGCGATTCCAAAATCCGAAACGCCGTCGCCAACCCAACAATTCCGCCGCCAACGATGATGACGTCGTGAGTCACGGCCTATTTTTTGACCGGCGCGGGTTTGCTGGTGAGGCCGGCAATCATGCGGCGACCTTCGTTGGCGACCATGCCGAGAAAACGAAACGCGCGGCGCAACGCCGGCTGTTCCGGCCACGCGGCGAGCTTTTCTTTTTCCAATTGATCCGCCTCGGAATTTTTTCCAAGCGCGCGCTGACAAATAATTTTCATGTCCTGCGCGGCGCGGACTTTAATGTCCGCCATGTCCGCAGCTTCAAGGAATTTCAAGGCCTCGGTGAAATTTTTCTGGTTGATGTAATTCTGCGCGTGCGTGAGCAGCCGGATGACGGCAGTGGATTCCTGTTTCAAATAAA
>DASQOZ010000040.1:0-20134 GCA_035644195.1 Candidatus Methylomirabilota bacterium
TCGCACGCGCCGTTGCGCTTTGATCTTTACGACACTTGGAACAAACGCTCGCTCGGCGGCTGCACTTATCACGTCGCGCATCCGGGCGGACGCGGTTACGACACGTTTCCCGTGAACAGTTACGAAGCCGAAGCGCGGCGGCTCTCCAGATTTTTTCGTCACGGCCACGCGCAGGGAAAGTTTGAAATCCCGCCGCCAATCGAAAATTCTGAATTCCCATTCACACTGGATTTGCGCAAAGTGTGACCTTGAATTTTTCCGAAATGAAATACGATATATTGCATCGCACCCGCTACACTTACGCTTCGCCCGCGCGCGACAGTTTCAACGACGTGCGCCTCCAGCCACCTTCGATTCCCGAACAAAAGGTTGAATCTTTTTTGCTCCGGGTGCTGCCCGCCGTGCGTTTGAGGCATTACGTTGATTTTTACGGCAACTGGATTCATCACTTTGAAATTCCAGAGCCGCATAATTCTTTGCTCATCGAAAGCCGGTTCAAGGTCGAAACCAACTGGCCGAAAGCAATCGCCGACGACGCGGAACTTTGCCCGCTCGAAAAACTCGGCGACTCGCTGGACGCCGAACGTTGCTTCGATTTTTTGCGGAGCAGCCGCTACATTGAAATGGAAGCCGACGCGTGGCGGCTCGCGCTGGATGCGACCGAAGGCCAGACCGACGTGTGGCAGGCCGCTCTCGCGCTGATGCGCTTCACTCACGGATACCTGAAATATCTGCCGAACTCCACGCACGTCCACACGCATATGCGCGACGTCATCGTGCAACGCAGCGGCGTCTGCCAGGATTACGCGCATTTTCTGATTGGATTGTGCCGCAGCGTGAAAATTCCCGCGCGTTATGTCAGCGGTTATCTGGCCACGGAAATCGCCAGCGCGACGCACGCGTGGGCGGAAGTTTTTATTCCCGGCCTCGGCTGGCGCGCGCTCGACCCGACGCACAATTGCCAGATCGGCGAGACTTATGTGAAGATCGGCCACGGACGCGATTACGCCGACGTGCCGCCCGTGACCGGAAATTACCACGGCACGCTTGAGCGCACGATGGAAGTGGAAGTAAATATCCATGTTGTTTAAGGGGAGTTGCCGAAAGATTGAGAGCGATCTATATCGCATTTTTGGCTGTTTGAAGGTTTCGTAAATAATCCTCGCAGCAAGCTGCGAGGCATTTAACAATGGTTGAAAGAAAAGGCACGACGACCGAAGCAAGCTTCGCGGTATTGAATCGAAAAAAAGACATGATCAAAGCTGGTTGAAATCCAGCGCGTGCGTCATCGCAAGGATGTTTATCGGTTTTGAGAATTTGCAAATTGACCGCGTTCCGCCGCATTGTTAGGCTTCGCGTCCGTTTCAAAAAATTTATGTCAAAAGTCTATACCGACAAGGACGCCGATCTCGGCGTGTTGAAAAATAAAACATTGGCCGTGCTCGGCTTCGGCTCGCAAGGCCACGCGCACGCGCTCAACCTCAAAGAAAGCGGCCTGAACGTCATCATCGGCCTTTATGAAGGCAGCAAGTCCATTTCCGTCGCGCGCGAAAAAGGATTCAAAGTTTTCAGCACTGCCGAAGCTGTGCGCCGCGCCGACGTCATCATGGTCGCGATTCCCGACACGAAACAGCCGCGCGCTTATGAAAAAGACATCGCGCCGAATTTGACTGCGGGCAAAACGCTTTTGTTCTCGCACGGCTTTGCGATTCATTTCAAAACCATCGTGCCGCCGAAAAATGTGAACGTCATCATGGTCGCGCCGAAAGGTCCCGGCCACATCGTCCGCCGCCAATATGTCGAAGGCAAAGGCGTGCCGAGCCTCATCGCCGTTTATCAAAATCCCGGCAAGGCCGCGAAAAAAATTGCGCTCGCGTGGGCAAAGGGAATTGGCGGCACGCGCGCCGGCGTCCTCGAAACGAATTTCAAAGAAGAGACCGAAACCGATTTGTTCGGCGAGCAAACTGTTTTGTGCGGCGGCGCGAGCGCGCTCGTGCAGGCCGGATTTGAAACGCTCGTCGAAGCCGGTTATTCGCCGGAAATGGCTTACTTTGAATGCCTGCACGAATTGAAACTCATCGTGGATTTGATGAACGAAGCCGGCATAAGCGGAATGCGCTTTTCAATTTCCGAAACTGCCAAGTGGGGCGACGTCAGCGTCGGCCCGAAAATCATTGATGCGAGCGTCAAGAAACGGATGAAGGCCGCGCTCAAAGATATTCAATCCGGCAAATTTGCCCGCGAATGGGTCAAGGAATATCAAGGCGGCTACAAACGCTACGACGCGCTGATGAAAAAAGGCGCGAACCATCCGATTGAAAAGACCGGCGCAAAACTTCGCGCGCTCATGCCGTGGATGAAAAAACGCTCCATCAAAGGCGCGCAAGCTGCGTATTAAAATTTGTAGCGGCGGTCTGTGACCGCCGAACGACACTCACAGAGTGCCGCTACAGTCGAAATCGAAAAGCCGCCGGAGAAATCCGGCGGCTTTTTAGTCTGCAACTTTCAAACCTATTTCGTGCGAGCAATAATCGCTTCCCGCAGCCTCGAAACCGATCTGTGCGGACAATCTCGCGCTCCGTGCGGGAATAATTCGTTTCGTGCAGCCATTTTTCCGTCCGTGCGGCGATAATTCGATCTGTGCGGGCGATTGGCCGTTCCGTGCGAGGCAACTTCCCGTCCGTGCGGGCAAAAATCAATCCGTGCGGCCATTATTCGATTTGTGCGGAGAAACAGCCGTTTTGTGGGCATTTTTGGCGATTTCAGACGGTCAAAAAGAGACAGTTAGCGACACAACTTCAAACTTGCGGTTCTCCGAATCATGGATGAGTTTTGAACCATCGGGTAATTATAGTATCACAACTTTGATTTGATTCAAGTAAGATTCATTTGTGACCTTAAAACTCCTTTTATCGTTCTTGTTTGCAAAAAACCCGCGTTTCATCCGTGGCTAAAACGAATTTAGTGCCCGCTCAATCCGCGCCAGCGATTTTTCTTTGCCCAAAACTTCGAGCAGATGATACAAGCTCGGGCCGTGGGGATTGCCGGTCATGGCAAGGCGCGTCGGATGAATGAGCACGCCAACTTTCACACCGAGTTGTTTGGCAGTTTCTTTCAAGGCTGATTCGATTGATGCGGCGTCGAAGGTGTTCAGCGCGGCAAAGGCGTCGCGGAGTTTTTCGAGGCGCGGTTTGTTTTCGGGGATGAAAACTTTTTTTGCATCGTCGGCGTTGTAATCGAATTCATCCCGGAAATAAAATCCGGCGTAGGCGGGCAGTTCGCTGAACAGTTTGAATTTGCCTTTGCAGGTGTCGAGCGCGGCTTTGACGTAGGCGAGCGGAAATTTATTTGTGTCAATCCCCGCTTTCGCAAAAGCGTGGACGGCGAGTTCGTAAAAGCGGTCGTCGGCCAGTTCGCGCGCGTATTCGCCTTGCAACCACAGGAGTTTTTCGTAGTCGAACCGTGCGTTGTGCCGGAGAATCTGCGGCAGGTCGAAGCGTTCGATGACTTCGGCGCGCGACATTTTTTCGCGATTGTCCTTGGGCGACCAGCCGAGCAGGCAGAGATAATTGATGACGGCTTCGGGCAAAAATCCTTCGTCGAGATAGCTGGTGAGCGAGGCGCCGGTGTCGCGCTTGCTCATCTTGGAGCCGTCGCCGTTCAGGATGAGCGGGATGTGCGCGTAGTGCGGCGGATTGACGCCGAAGGCCTGAAAGAGCGCGATGTGCTTGGCGGTGTTGCTCAAATGATCTTCGCCGCGGATGACGTGCGTGATGTCCATCTCCAAATCGTCAATGACGTTGACGAGATGAAACACGGGCTGTCCATCGGAACGCAAAATGACAAAATCAGGATCAACTTCCTCGCGGTCGGTCAGTTTGCGGACGACGTCGCCGACGACGAGATCGTGAATCGTGACCGGCTCGCGCTGCATTTTGAATTTCACCGCGCCTTCATGTTCGTAGGCGAGGCCGCGCGAGAGCAGGGCTTCGACGCGGGCGAGGTAGTTGGCTTTGCGTTGTGATTGGAAATACGGGCCGGAATTTCCTTTGCTCGCGCCGGTGGCGTCGCCGGTGAGCGGGCCTTCGTCCCAGTCGAGACCGAGCCAGCGCAGGCCGCTCAAGATGACTTCGACGGCTTCCTGCGAATTGCGCGCGGCGTCGGTGTCTTCAATGCGCAAAATAAACGTGCCGCCGGTGTGACGGGCGTAAAGCCAGTTGAAGAGCGCAGTGCGCGCGCCGCCGATGTGGAGATAGCCGGTGGGCGATGGAGCAAATCGAACGCGAGGTTTCATCAATTTAATTTAGCCACAGATGAACACAGATTTGCACAGATGAAAAATAAAAAACGTAGCAGCCGATGTGAGTCGGCTCAAAATCAGCCAGCGGAAGTTTGAGCGAACTCACGTTCGCTGCTACAAAAACAAAAAAGGCGCTCCGAAAAATCGAAGCGCCTGTGATGAGGGCAAAAATTACTTGCTGCCGAGGATCGCGTCCTTCGCGGCTTTGGCGACGCGGAATTTCACGACGCGCTTGGCTTTGATCTGGATGGCTTCGCCGGTTTTCGGATTGCGGCCCATGCGGGCGGCGCGGTCCTTGAGAACGAGCTTGCCGATGCCGGGCAGCGTGAACGTGTCCTTTGCGTGCTTGTAGGCGAGCGCGGCGATGTGTTCGAGAATTTCAGTCGCCTGTTTTTTCGAGAGCTGGGCCTTTTCTGCGACCGCAGCGGCGAGTTGGGATTTTGAGAGTGCTTTTGCCATAATCGGTGTCCTTCCTGTGTTGTGGTTTAGTTTTGTTGTTGTTTTGTTTTCGTCAAAAAGTCGCGTGACGTAAGGAGAATTAAAGAATTTCCACGAAATCCTGCAAGCAAAAAAATTATTTTTTTTTGCGGCCTCAAGTATTTCCAAGCGCGGGGCTTGACTTCGCCGGATAATTTCCGACTATTCGTGGCATGGCACTCTTTACGATTCAGAGTGATTTTCGATACGAAATCGTCCGCAAAATTTTTGAGGGCGGCATGGGAATCGTGTTTGAAGCCGAGCAACACGGGGCGCGCGACTTCGTTAAACGCGTGGCCATCAAGATAATCCGCCCGAATTTCGCCAGCCAGAAGATGTTCATCGAGAACTTCATCGGCGAGGCCAAGCTGGTCGCCGACCTCATTCATACGAACATCGTGCAGACCTATCACCTCGGCGAAGCCAAGGGCGTTTGCTTCATCTGCATGGAATTGATCCGCGGCGTCAACCTCGAGCAATTCACGCGCCAGCTTTCCGACAAGAACCAGCAGTTGTCGAAAGAACTCGCCATTTTCATCACCAGCCGCATCGCGCGCGGGCTGTCATACGCGCATGCGAAGACGGACAAAGACGGCCATCCGCTCGGCATCGTGCATCGCGACGTGAGCCTGAAAAATATCATGATCGCGTTCGAGGGCGACGTGAAGGTGACGGATTTTGGCATTGCGAAAGCGCGCGGATTTTTGACCGATCAGGAAGGCGAAGTCGTCGCCGGCAAAGCAGACTTCATGAGTCCCGAGCAGGCCGATTTTCAGATCACCGACAAGCGTTCCGACATATTTTCTACCGGCGTCGTGCTTGCGCATTTGCTGTTGAGCCGGAATGTTTTCAAGGGCGCAACTGCCGACGAATCGCGCCAGCGGATTTTGAACATGGAGATTCCCGATTTCCGCAAATACGACACGCGCATTGACGAGCCGCTCGATAAAATCCTCCAGCGCTGCCTCGCGCGCGATCCGGCGCAACGTTACGCGACCGCCGACGAATTGCTTTACGACCTCGAATACTACATTTACCACAAAGGTTACGGCCCGACGAACGAGACGCTCGGCAAATTCACGCGCGAACTTTTTGGCCAGACGATTCCGACGCCGCCCGCAGCCCGTGGCAGCACCGATTTGATGGAGCATACCGTCCGCGTTAACACCACAAAAATCCCGGAATGAAACGCGCCGCATCCCAGGTCGTCAAACTTGGACTCATCCAATCCGCCGCTTCCGCCGACCCGAACGCGAACCTGAAAAAAACACTCTCGCTCGCCGAACGCGCTGCGAAAAGCGGGGCGCAAATCTTATGCACGCAGGAATTGTTCCGCTCGCAATACTTTTGCCAGAGCGAAGACCATGAAAATTTTCAACTCGCGGAAAAAATTCCCGGCCCGACGACGGACGCATTTTGCAAACTGGCGAAGAAACACAAAGTCGTCATTGTCGCTTCGCTGTTCGAGAAGCGCGCCGCCGGAGTTTATCACAACACCGCCGCCGTGATTGACGCCGACGGTTCCCTGCTCGGCGTCTATCGCAAGATGCACATTCCCGACGACCCGCTGTTTTACGAAAAATTTTATTTCACGCCCGGCGATTTGGGTTTCAAAACGTGGCAAACAAAATACGGAAAAATCGGCGTGCTGATTTGCTGGGACCAGTGGTATCCCGAAGCCGCGCGGCTGACGGCGTTGCAGGGCGCGCAAATCCTCTTTTATCCGACCGCCATCGGCTGGCATCCGAGCGAAAAGAAAAAATACGGCGCGAACCAGCACAGCGCATGGGAAACAATCCAACGTTCGCACGCGATTGCAAATGGCTGTTTCGTCGCCGTGCCGAACCGGATTGGCCTTGAAAAAATTTCCAGCGTTGGCGGCGAAGGCATTGAATTTTGGGGACAAAGTTTTGTTGCTGGAACGTCCGGCGAAATTCTTGCGAAAGCTTCCACGAACAAGGAAGAAATTCTCATCGTGCCCGTTGACCTTGCCAAAGTGGACATGACACGCACGCACTGGCCGTTCCTGCGCGACCGCCGGATTGACGCTTACGGCAATTTGATGAAACGATTTGTGGATTGACGATTAAGCCAGCTTGTCGCCTTCTGCTCCCGGCTTGAAATCTTTTCCTTTGTCGGACGGCGCGCCTTTTCCGCAAAGATAATTCCACGCAAAAAATGCCGTCGCCAGCGCGATGCCGCCGCAAATCAGATACGGCAACGCGGGATGAATAAAAAATAATCCACCGGCAAAAATTGGGCCGAGAATTCGCGCCAGACTGCCGAAACTTTGGGCGACGCCAAGATTCGCGCCTTGCTCATGCGGCGAGGAACTCAAAGAAATCATTCCAAAAACCGGCGGACGGTTCAGTCCCGAACCGATGGCGAGCAATGCAAGGACAACTAAAATTTCGGGCAATGTCGTCGCAAATGGCAGCGTAGCGAGACCGATGGCAAAAACAATCAGGCTGATGAAAATCAGATTGGGTTCGCCAAATTTTTTCACGAGTTTGCCGATGACGCCTTGCACGAGCGCAGCGATGACGCCGGCATAAGTGAACAAATAACCGATGCGGTTGTTCAGATTTTTTTCTTCGCCGGCGAATTGGTGTTTCGCCAGCAGCGGAAATGTGGATTCAAAGCAGGTGAAACAAAATGTCGCGAAGAAAAAAACGGCGATGAGCAGTCCGAGTTTCGGTTGCGCGAGCGTGTGCGACCATTGGTTCAATTTTGGCCGCGCAACGACGTGTTCGGAATTCGGTTTTCTGCTTTCACCGAGGATGAACCAGCCGAGAATGAAATTCGCCGCGCAAAAACTTGCGGCGACCCAGCCGGGCGCTTGTTTGCTGTGAAAAATTTCGATGCTGAACGCGCCAAGCGCGGGGCCAAAAATAAATCCGAGACCAAATGCCATTCCAATCAAGCCCATGCGCGCCGAGCGTTTTTCCGGCGGCGAAATATCGGCGATGTAGGCGGATGCAACGGACAAGTTCGCGCCGCAAATGCCGGCGAAAATTCGCGAAGCTAAAATCCAAATTAAACCGGTTGTTCCGTTCATGCTCGAAGCAATCGCAAACAGTGAATACGAGCCAGCCGCGCCAAGATTGCTGACGAGCATGACCGGACGGCGGCCAATGCGGTCGGATAATTTTCCCCACGCGGGAGCGAAAAGAAATTGCATGAGCGAAAACGACGCGATGATGCCGCCGATGGCGACGCCTTTGGCCGAAAAATCCGGCCGAAAATTGTCTTCGGCGTAACCCGGCAGCAACGGCAGCACGATGCCGAAGCCGATCAGGTCAATGAAGACCGAGAGAAAAATAACGAGCAATGACGGTTTGCGATTCATGTCAACGGCCATGCGGGAATCGCTGCGTCAATTTCAGACATCAGCCGAATAGTCTCGCTCAAAGAGACAATGATTTTTTGATAATGTTGAATGTCGGCGTAGGAAAGCTTTCGCTCTTTGCGGTCTTTCAGCCATTTCTCGCAAACCTGATAACCGCCGACATGAAATTCCCAGACCGCTTTCGGCACGCCAGCGAAGAACTGCTTTGGATTGATCCAAACCCGTTGGTCATTGTCCGTGTGTTGGACTTTCTCAATCTCATTGCTGCCCTTCACATTGAATTCAGTGATGAATTTATCGAGCTTGGGTGATTCCATTAAATGCAACGCAACCAACTCCGCGCCTTTAGCAGCGAGTATGCGGAACAATTTCAAATCATTGGTCAATGGCAGGCGCGGGAAATCAATTTTCAAAAACTCCGCGTAACGCCTGCGGTAAGTTGGCGAATGGAAAACAGCGTAAGCATAATTGAAAACATCTTCTGGCCCGACGGTCTTTTTCAAATCGCCGGAATCCACTGGCAACCATTTTAAGCCGAGCCGCTGCGTCAGGTCTGCGATGAATTTTGGATCCAGATTCGCGCGACGCACCGAATAGCCCGGCGACGATTCAAACAACGCCATGAGCATCGTGCCGCCGCCGTGTTTTTTATTTTCCGCTTCGGGGTCGTCGTAAAGGTAGAGCGGACAAAGATAATCCTGACCGCGATTTCCCAAATAGAATGTTCCGTGTGAAATCGGGGTGGCACTTGCCAGTATGTGAGAAAATCCGTCTCCGACAATCTGACGATTGGTTATGAGTCCAAGGTTTTGTCGCGCCAAAAAATTTCGTGTAACACGCGAACCGGGTGTGCCAATGAACCCTCTCGACTGACCGGAATACCAAGTCCAGCGAAAATCAAACGGGCGATACTGAATTTTGATTATTTTTCCGCTCGCGGCGTTTTGAACCACGTCAGCCTTGGCTTTTGCAATTGTCCAATCTCGGCTGTCTTCGGGAAGTTTGAATTTAGAACGCAGCTCGTCCGCTGGTAAATTGCGAAAAGCACTCACGACGTTTTTGATGTCTTCTGGCATCCAGTGAATCGTCAAGGCATCGCGCTCGGTTTTCATCCCCGGTCCGAACACCAAAAATATATCCTTGAAAAAATAAAACTTGGAATATTCAGCCTCATTGGAAAAATCCTTTGGCACGAAGAAATAATTTTCCTTGGTTGGGTTCAGTTCATTCCAATCGGTTGCGGCAATGTCGGCTTCCGACAAAAATTTATATTTCTCAAGCCGAGAACCATAAAGTTCAGAATGGAAAACCCGGCATTTCTGTTTTTTAGGAAGTTTGACAAAAAGCCCGATGCTTACTCCTTGTTCGATGTCGAAAACATTTTCATCTGCACTGCCGTCTGGCCGGGGATGTTTGTCTTTGACGCTGCCATGAAGATTAAAGACGTAAATCTCATCAAAAGTTTTCATCAAACTTTCACGCATCCGACGATGCGAAAGGCCGTCCAAATAAATGTTATTGGTGATGAAACCAAGAACGCCATGCCCGGTTTGTTCGAGCCGCCATTGAGAAAAACGAATGAATTTGATGAAATCATCATCCAAGTTGAGTTTCTTCTCCGACAAATCCCTTTTGTAATCCTCAATCAAATTCTGAATCCATTCGCCGCGATTTTGCGATGAAATAGAATATGGCGGATTGCCCAGCACCACCATGATTTTCTTGTCGCGTTTGATTTCCGATGCAGCGTTGGCTTCCTCGGCAACCCAGGTGGCAAACAACTGCTCCGTTTTCTTCGCCGCTTCTTCCAAGGTGTTCGTCAAGTAAATGCCAAGCCGCTGGTCAGAACCAAATTTATAGCCGAGGTCGGCCAGTTGCATCCCCAGCTTGAGATGCGCGATGGCGTAAGGCGCAATCAGCAGTTCAAAACCGAAGACGCGGTTCAGCAGATTTTTCTCCACATAGCCGTCCCACGCGCCCTTTTGCTTCACAAACTTCTGGTGAATCTGTTCGATGACAAAATAAAGAAACGTCGCCGTGCCGGTGGCCGGGTCGAGAATCAAAGTGTTTTCATCCGCCAGACCTTTCGCGCGGTTGAATCTCGTCTTCAACAAATGGTCAACCGAACGCACGATGTAACTGACCACCGGTTCGGGCGTGTAATAAACGCCACGCACCTCGCGCAACTTCGGATCGTAAGCCGCCAGAAACGTCTCGTAAAAATGCACCACCGGGTCGGACTTGCCCTGACCCTTGCCAAAATCTTTCAGCACAGCCGGCATATCCGCGTGATTCAGCAATTCAACAATGTCCTCCATCACCCACGCAATCGCATCAGGAAGTTTCGGCCCGGTGATTTCGTAGAAAAGTTCCTGCAAAAACGGATTGGTCTTGGGAATGGCGTGTGCCGCCGAGTTGCGCGTGAAATCTTCTTTCTCCGGCGTGTGGACGCGTGCGGCAAACAAACCATAGACCAGCGTTTGCGCGAACATATCCGAAAACTTTTTCTCATCGAGATCAGGAATGAGCGTTCCCTGAAAAGCGCGCAACCATTGATGCAGCCAGCCGCCATCGGCCTCCTGCTGAATGGCAACGATGGTCTGCTGCTGCATCGTGCGGGCGTAGCCAGCCATGCTGTCCGCCAGTTGCTCTGCCGTGCCGACTGTCAACGCCGGACAACGAATGAAACTTTCAAGCAAATCGGCGAGTTCTTTTTCGCCGTTGGGCAGCAGCTTGATCTTATTTTTACCAACCATCTCTGCGATCCGCACCACGCGGCGACGTTCCCCAAGCGTGAACCAATGGAATTCCAGATAGTCGGTAAGAATCCAGTTCGGCAAATTGGAATAGCGGATGAATTGACCGCCACTTGACCCTTTGCCGTGTTCCATTTCGGCGAGGTCAATGCCAACATCTTTCGTCTCGACATGACCCAGCGGAATTTTCCCACGCGAAACTTTGAAATCAGGAGCGCCGATAATTGGAATGTGCTTCGGCTCGTTGGTGGCAGTGATTCCTTTGCCAACCGACTGGAGTAACGCTTGAAGTGCCAGCCGATGCGTATGTTCCGTAGCATCGCCGCGCGCGAGGTTCTTTTGAATCTCGGCGATATATGATCCAAAGGCTATTGGCATTTTAAGCGCAGAGTTGAACTGATTTGTCGGAACGCAACGCAATCGCATCAGTCAGCAACATTTGAACCCACTTTTCCAAACATTCCCACGGCTTTGATGCAAATGATTCAGACATACACGATATCCTGCAAATTTCTCGCCGGGATTGAATGTGCATTTCGTTCCAATTCATTTTGAGCGCCGGACGATGCGTGTGTTCAGTGGCGTCACCGCGAGCGAGATTTTTTTTATTTCGTCAAGATACGACCCGAAAAATGTCATGCGCGAAGGCTAGACGACGGTCACAATCGCGTCAATCAGCAGCATGGAAAATTTTGAACTCTGAATAACTTCGTGAACAAGCTGCGAACGGATTTTAACAGTTCAAGCTTGAGAGATTTTCCGCCAGCGGGTTTGCTTGTGCCATGATTGATTCCGTTTCCGACAGTGCAGGCGCAGCAGCAGATTTGAAAAAGGCGCGTCGCCGTAAAAATACTTCTTCTGATTCAGTGAAATTGGACCGTTTGCCGCCACATTCGTCGGAAGCCGAACAAGGCGTTCTGGGTTGCGCGTTGCTTTCGCCGAACGAATGCATCGGCGAGTGCATTGAGAAATTGAAAGACGGCGGGCAGGAAGTTTTTTACGACCTGCGGCATCAGACGATTTACGAAACGCTCGCGGAAATGTTCAACTCGCGCGAAGCAGTTGACATCATCACCGTCCAACAAAAGCTCAAGAACAAACAATTGCTCGAACAAGTCGGCGGCATCGCGTATCTCGCGCAATTGCAGGACGCCGTGCCGAGCGCGGCGAATCTTTCGTATTACCTCGACATCGTCCGCGAAAAATTTCTACTGCGGAAGATGATTTCGGTTTGCACGGAAGTCGTCGGGCGCGTTTACGATTACGAAGGTGAAGTGGACGCGCTGTGCGATGAAGTTGAGCGAGATATTTTGAGAATTTCAGAATCGCGCGCGCAAACTTCCGTTCTTGGCGTGAAAGATTTGGTCGGCAAAGCCATCGGCACGATCGAGAATTTTTTCAGCCGCAAGGGAACGTTGAACGGCATCGGCACGGGCTTTCCAGATTTGGACCGGATGACGGACGGTTTGCACGGCAGCGAAATGATCGTCATCGCCGCGCGGCCGAGCATGGGCAAAACGTCGCTGGCGATGAATGTCGTCGAACACGCCGTGCTGGAGGAAAAATTGCCGGTGGCGGTCTTCAGTTTGGAAATGAGCGCGGAATCGCTGATTTTGCGGATGATGTGTTCGATCGCGCGCGTGAATCTGCGTTCCATCCGCGAAGGGTTCATGAGCGAATCGGATTTTCCGAAGTTGACGAACGCGGCAGGACGATTGGCAAACTCAAAATTGTTCATTGACGATTCGGCGGGGCTTTCGATTTTACAGTTGCGCGCGCGGGCGCGGCGCTTGCATCAGCAGCATGGCGTCAAACTTTTTGTGGTTGATTATTTGCAGCTTCTGCATTCTACTGCGCGGCGTTCGCAGGAAAACCGTCAGCAGGAAATCTCCGATATTTCCAGCGGCCTCAAGGCGCTCGCGAAGGAATTGAAAGTGCCGGTGCTGGTGTTGAGCCAGTTGAACCGCGAACTTGAAAAAGATAAAAGCCGCAAACCGCGCTTGAGCGATTTGCGCGAATCGGGCGCGATTGAACAGGATGCGGACGTTGTTGGTCTGTTATACAAACCGAATTCAGGCGACGACGAGGACGGCGCGAACGCCGAAGAAGCCGACGGGTTGCCGGTGAATCTGTTGATCGCCAAACAGCGCAACGGCCCGACGGGCGACATCAATTTAACGTTCCTAAAAAATTACACACGATTTGAAAGCGCAGCAAAAGTCAGCGACGAAGACATTCCAAACGGATGATTGGATTGTGCGGGGGAATTTCAACCGATGAAATTCCTGCTTCGCTTCATCGCAATTTTGCTTTTGTTGGGTTGTGCGCATATTGCGTCGGCGCAAACTTCCGGCCCAAAAGTGAACCGCGTGGACATCAAATATGTCGGCCCGACGAACGTCAGCCAACAATTCATCCGCTCCAACATCCGCCTCAAGGCAGGAGACATTTACACTCCGAATCTTACCGAGGACGACGTGCATTCGCTTTATGCCACGGAACAATTTTACAACATCCGCGTTTCGGCTGACCCGCAGGACGACGGCGGCATTGTCGTCACTTACACGGTGCAGACGCGGTTGCGAATTTCGGACATTAAAGTTGAAGGCAACACAAATTTAAGCACGTCGAAGATCAGGAAAAAAATCACCGTCAAGGCCGGCAAGCCGCTCGATGAGCAGAAATTGTTCACTGATACGCAGGAAATCAAAAAGCTTTACGAAAAATACGGCTATCCGGGCACGCAAGTGAAATACATTTTCGATTCGATGGATGAAACGGCCGGACGCGCGTCCGTAACATTTCAAATCACCGAAGCGCCAAGAATCCGGATCACGGATGTGGAATTTGTCGGCGCGACGAATTTTCCGCAGAAGGAATTACGCAAGCAGCTCAAGACGCGGCGGCATTGGATGTTCTCCTGGATTTCTCACAGCGACCGGTTCAAAGAGGATCAGTTTGACGACGACAAGGAAGCGTTGACGGATTTTTATCACAACCACGGCTATCTGGATTTTGAAATCAAGGAAGTGAAATTCGAGCGTCCAAAGAAGGACAGGATGAAGATCGTTTTTGAAATTTTTGAAGGCCGGCAATACAAAGTCGGCTCGGTCCAATTCACCGGCAATAAAATTTTTGATGACAACGCGATTCGCGCCGGTTTGAAGGCGTCGCATGATTTCCAGCAATTGAAAGCAAAGCTCGGCACGAATAATCTGCCGATGGACGTTGGAAACACTTTTACGCCGGACGGCTTGAACAAGGACATGGAAGCCATCGAGGATTTTTACGGCAGCAAAGGTTACATTGACGTGCAGCGCGGCCAGACGTTGCGCGCCAACCGCATTCCAAATGTGGACAAAGGCACGATGGATTTGGATTTTCAGATTGAAGGCGGCCAGAAAAATTACGTCGAGCGCATTGACATCCAGGGCAATGTCAAAACGAAGGACAAAGTCATCCGCCGCGAACTGGCGATTTCCCCGGGCGAAGTCTTCGACATGGTGCGCGTGAAAATCAGCAAGGAGCGCCTCGACGGATTGCAGTATTTCAGCAAAGTGGACATGGAACCGGAGCCAACCGATCCGCCGATCACCGGCCGTAAAAATCTGGCGGTGAACGTGCAGGAGCAGGACACCGGCAAGTTCACGCTCGGCGCGGGCTTCAGTTCAGTGGATTCGCTGGTCGGCTTCGCGGAAATCACACAGGGCAATTTCGATTTGTTTCATCCGCCCTATTTCACCGGCGGCGGACAAAAGTTGCGCCTGTTTGTCCAATTGGGCACGCAGCGGCAGGACTACGAACTTTCATTCATCGAGCCATGGTTTTTGAACCGCAAATTGTCACTCGGCGTTGATTTGTATCGGCATCAATTAAATTTTGAAAGTCCCAACAATCTTTTTGACGAAACGCGCACCGGCGCGCGGGTGAGCCTGACACGGGCATTGGGCAGCGATAATTTGATCGGCAGCATCAGTTATGCCATTGATGACGTCGGAATCTCACTGACGACCACGACCAATAGCGTTCCCGTGCCGCTGGCAATTACGAATGAAGTGGGTGACCACCTGTTTCATCGCTTTGGCGCGTCGCTCGCTTATGACACGCGCAACAGCACGCGATTGCCGAATCACGGCCAGCGGACCGAATTCAATCCTGAAATTGACATCGGCGACCGCAATTATTACAAATTGGAAGCCAAGACGGAGTGGTATTTTCCCGGTTTGTTTCACGGCCATGTGATTGAAGCCGGCGGACGCACCGGCGTGGCACGCAGTTTGAACGGAGGCGACGTTCCTTTTTACGACCGTTATTATCTCGGCGGACTTTATTCATTGCGCGGTTTCAAATATCGCAACATCAGCCCGCGCGAACCCGGCTCGCCCGAACCGGTTGGCGGCGACAGCTATTGGTTTGGTTCGCTCGAATACAGCCTGCCGATTTTGGAAAAAGACAGCGGGCCGAGTTTGCGGTTTGCTTTGTTTTATGACGCGGGTTCTGTCGGGCAAAAAACTTACACATTCGGCGGAAATTTTGATGACAACTGGGGATTGGGTTTTCGCCTGGACATTCCGCATCTTGGGCCGTTGCGCCTCGACTACGGCGTGCCGATTCACCACGACCAAAACAACGGCAAGGGCGGACAATTTCAATTCAACGTCGGCTACACGCGCCCATTTTGAGTTGGCGTCGGCCTGAAAATCTGTTTTACTATCTGACTATGAAAAACATTTTGAAATTTATTTTTCCGGCAATCCTGTTGATCGCCTTGGGCGGCTCGGCGTTGGCGCAAACTCCGAAAATCGCCACGGTGGATTTGGGCAAAGTGTTCACCAACTATTACAAAACCAAGCTGGCGCAGGTGAATTTGGACGACCAAAAAAAACAAATCATCAAGGACGAAACCGCCTTGTTGGACGACTTGAAAAAAGGCGATGCCGAATACAAGCAGCTTTTGGATCAGGCAAATGATCAGGCGCTTTCCACCGATGAGCGTGATAAAAATAAAAAGGCCGCCGATGCAAAACTCAAACAGATGCAGGAATCCAAAGCCGCGCTGGATGAATACGACCGTTCAGCCAAAACCCGGCTGTCTGATCAGTTTCAACGAATGCGGGATAAAATCATCGCCGAAATCCGCAGCGCCGTAACCGCCAAGGCCAAAGCCGCCGGTTACACTTTGGTTTTGGATTCCGCGTCCGAAACCGTCAACACCACGCCCGTCATCGTCTATAACAATGGTCAGGCCGATTTGACCGATGAAATTGTCAAGCAGCTTAACATAGCCGCGCCCATCAGTTTTGATGCGACGAATTCGAATTCGACGTTAACATCGCCCGGACCAACGTTGTTAAACACCCATCAGCCATAGTCGAAAGCACAATCCAAATTCCGAAATTCGCGCTTGCCTTCAAACGCACAGTCAGATAAATTCCGCGCTCTTTTGCTATTGAATTAAATTTATGCGACGTCCAAAAGGCATCAAAACAAGAAAATCCGTGGCCAAGCGGTTCAAAATCACCGCCACCGGCAAAGTCATGCGCTCACGCGCAGGCCGCCGCCATCTGGCCCAAACCAAGAACGCCAAGCGCTTGCGCCGCCTCGGCAAGGATGCGGCCGTTCATTCCACGGACGCCTACCGTATCACGCAAAACCTGCCGTTCAGCCATTAAAATTTTATGCGAGTCACTAATTCTCCCGCTTCCCGCAAACGCCGTAAACGGATGATCACCGCTGCGAAAGGTTTTCGCATGCGGCGCTCCAAACTGTATCGCTACGCGTCCGACGCCGTTGACCATGGCCGCCAATACGCCTATCGCGACCGCCGCGTCAAGAAGCGCACGTTCCGTTATCTCTGGCAAATCCGCATCAACGCCGCGACGCGCGCCGCCGGTCTGACCTACAGCCGTTTCATGGAAGGTCTCAAAGCCGCCAAATGCGCGCTCGACCGCAAGGTTCTCGCCGACATCGCCGCGCAGGACGCCGCCGCATTTACGGAACTGGTGAACGTCGCCAAGAACGCGTTGAAGAACAAACCAGCCGCCACACTCGCAAAGGCGTAAAAAGTTTCAGCAAAGAATCTGAACGGGCGGCCTGAAAAGGTTCGCCCGTTTTTCGTTTGGTGGGGCGAGAGTCCTCGCGAGCCGAATTATTTTGTAGCGGCGGCCTGTGGCCGCCGAAAAATTCTTTGTGTTCTTTGCGTTCTCTTGCGGCTAAACTTTTTTCAAATTTATGGCTGGATTTCTCGACGACATCGAACCGCTGAAACAAACCGCGCTCGCGGAACTCAACGCTGCGCCCGACCTTGCCGCGCTTGAACAGACCAAAGGCGCGTGGATCGGGCCGAACGGAAAATTCACCGCGCTGATGAAACAGCTTGGCACGCTCTCCAAGGAAGAAAAACCCGCCGCCGGCAAACTCATCAACGCCGCCAAGATCGAACTCGAAGCCGCGCTCGTTGCTCGTCGCGAAGAATTGGAACTGAAAGCTGCGTTGCCGAAAGAGCCGACTGATTTCACATTGCCCGGACGCCGCCGCGCGCTCGGCAAACTACATCCGCTCACGCAAGTCACCGACGACATCGTGCGCGCGTTCCGCAAGATTGGTTTCGCCGTCGCCGACGGCCCGGAGATTGAGGACGAGTATCATTGCTTCGATGCGCTCAACACGCCCGCCGACCATCCCGCGCGCGATTCGCAAGACACGTTTTATCTTGGCGCAAACCCCTCACCTGGCTCTGCCACCCTCTCCCCATCGGATGGGGAGAGGGACGGGGTGAGGGGCAAACTCCTCCGCACGCACACTTCGTCCGTCCAGATTCGCGTCATGGAAAAGCAACCGCCGCCCGTGCGCATTATCGTCCCCGGCCGCGTGTATCGCCGCGACAACGCCGACGCCACGCACAATCCGACGTTCCATCAGATCGAAGGGCTTTATGTGGACAAGAACGTCACCGTCGGCGACCTCAAGGGCACGGTCGAGTTCGTCTTTCGCGAACTCATGGGCAGCGATGTGAAGATTCGTTTCCGTCCGCATTATTTCAGCTACACCGAGCCGAGCTACGAGATTGATTTCACCAACGCGCTCGTGAAAAAGATGGGCAAGGACTGGCTGGAGATCGCCGGTTGCGGCATGGTGCATCCGCAGGTGTTCGAGAACGTCGGCTACGATCCCGAAGTCTGGACCGGCTGGGCGTTCGGCTTCGGCATCGAACGCATCGCCATGCTCCGCTACGGCATCAATGACATCCGCCTCTTCTACGAAAACGACGTGCGGTTTTTGAAACAATTTTAATTCCGCGCGACGAAAATTTTGCGAGCCATGAAAAATAAATCTGAAAAAATTAAACGTCCGGTGTCCGATAAAAGTCCTGAACGGCTTAAGCGATTAAAGGAATTGAGTGAACGATTGCGCGGTTCGCTGCCGAATTTTATGACGCAGGAAGATTTGAGAAAAATGCGCGAAGATAAAAAGTGGGAAACAATTCACCAAACACAAGGCCGATGAAAGCTCCGTTAGGAGCGAAATCTTTGTAGCCACGAAATCGAATGAAATTTTAAGCTCCGTCAGGAGCGACATAGAAAACGAATGAACAACGCCGGTCAAAAATTTGTGGTTGGCGGAATATGCCGCCCCTACGGGGCTTGGTCGTTTGGTGATGTGCTGGCTACAAAGATGCCGCTCCTAACGGAGCTGAACACTGCAAATTTTTGCAACCAATGACGCTTGAAGAAATAATAAAAATTGCAACTGCCATTTTACTTTCACTCGGTGGCGGCTGTGCAATTATTTTCCCGTTTTCAAGTTGGTTGGGAAAAGTTTGGGCAGACAGAATCATGGCGAACGAACGCGCGAATTTTGAACGTGAAATTACTGCGTTAAAAGCATCCCTTGAAAAAGCGAATGCAGAATCGGTTGAAAAATTAAAAACTGACTTGGAGATTTTTCGAGATACTCAACTCAAAGCACACACAGATAAAATTGAAATTTACAGAATGGCAATAGACATCATTGTTAAATTTCTCGTCAACATGGATCGGACACATCAACACGAAGGGGCTAAAAAGGATATTTATTTGGCGTTTTTAGAAGGACGGCTTCGTGCTTATGGATATTTGTCCATGCTTGCACCGCAAAACGTAATGAGCGCTTACGATGATTTGACCGACCACATTGAGTTGGTTGCAAATGGTCAGAAACCTGATGATTGGCCGACCATTCGAAAGAAGGCGATTCAAATGATTAACTTGATTCGAATTGATATTGGAATTGATCCATCACCAATCGAATATCGCGGAGAGCTTTAATTTAATTTAATGAAAGTCACCCTTAACTGGCTCAAACAATACGTTGATTTCAACTGGTCGCCCGAGGAATTGACCGGGCGGCTCACCATGCTCGGCCTCGAAGTCGAGGGCGTGCAGAAAATCTCCGGCGCGTTCGACGGCATCGTCGTGGCGCAGGTCGTCTCGCGCGACAAGCATCCCAACGCCGACAAGCTCTCGCTCTGCCGCGTCAATGACGGCACGGGCGAACGCCAGATCGTCTGCGGCGCGCAGAATTTCAAGGCGGGCGACAAAGTGCCGCTCATCCTGCCCGGCGCGTCGTTGCCGCCCAAGGCCGGTGAGAAAGAACCGTTCACCATCAAGGTCGGAAAGATTCGCGGCGTGGAATCGCACGGAATGCTTTGCTCGCACGAGGAACTGGGAATTGATCCTGAAAGCATCGGGCTGAAAAAGGAAGATGGCCTTTTGATTTTGCGCGAGGATGCGAAAGTCGGCCAGTCGTTCGGCGAATATCTTGGCCGCAGCGGCAGCGACGTGGTTTATGACCTGGAAGTCACGCCGAACCGGCCCGACTTGAACAGCGTCATCGGCATCGCTCGCGAAATCGCCGCAGTCACCGGCAACGAACTAAAAATTCCCGTCATTCAATTTCTCAACACAGAATCCGAACCGATCGGCGGTTTGTTGAGCGTGCGCAACGATGAGCCGGAATTGTGTCCGCGTTACACCGCACGCATCGTCCGCAAAGTGAAAGTCGGTCCAAGTCCCGACTGGCTGCGCAGCATTCTGGAAAAAGTCGGCATCCGCAGCATCAACAACGTCGTGGACATCACGAACCATGTGATGCTTGAAAGCGGTCAGCCGTTGCATGCGTTTGATTATCATCTTCTTTCGCGTAGCAGCGGACATGAGTCCGCTCAAACTAAATTAGAGCTGACTCACGTCGGCGGCTACACGCCTAAAATTA
>DASQOZ010000041.1:0-16530 GCA_035644195.1 Candidatus Methylomirabilota bacterium
GTTCCATTTTTTAAGATATAATGCCGACAATCAACCAACTCGTTCGCAAAGGCCGGAACAAAGTAAAATATAAATCCAAGTCGCCCGCCTTGGAAAATTCGCCGTTTCGACGCGGCGTGTGCATCCAAGTCATGACACGCACGCCGAAAAAACCGAACTCGGCCATGCGCAAAGTCGCGAAAGTTCGCCTGACCAACGGCTACGAAATCATCGCCTATATTCCCGACGAAGGACATAATCTGCAGGAACACTCCATCGTGCTCGTGCGCGGCGGGCGCGTGAAAGATTTGCCCGGCGTCCGTTATCACATCGTGCGCGGCACGCTCGATGCCGCCGGTGTTGAAAAACGCCGCGTGAGCCGTTCCAAATATGGCGTCAAAAGGCCGAAAGAAAAAGCCGCTGCAGCCGCCGCAAAATAATTTTCCACTTTAACAATTTTAACGTTTCAACGATTTAGAAAAAATGTCACGCAGACGACAAGCAACAAGACGGCCAGTTTCCAAAGACGGAAAATTTAACAGCGCATTGGTTTCGCGGCTGGTCAACACCGTGATGCATTCCGGCAAAAAGAGTACGGCGCAACGCATCGTCTACGGCGCGTTCGACACCATTTCGGAAAAAAATCCGGCGAGCAACCCGATTGAAATTTTGCAGCGCGCGGTGGACAACGCCAAGCCGCGCATCGAGACGAAGGCGCGTCGAGTCGGCGGCGCGACGTATCAGGTGCCGCTGGAAATTCCGAGCGACCGCCAGAATGCGCTCGCACTCCGTTGGATTGTGGATTTCGCGGATGCCCGCAAAGGCACGCCGATGAAGGCGGCGCTCGCGGCGGAAATCCTCGAAGCCTATCAAGGGCAGGGCAACGCCATCCGCAAGCGCGATGAAGTCCACAAAATGGCGCAGGCGAACAAGGCATTTGCACATTTCCGCTGGTAACTTGCCGCGAAATATTTTAGAAGCCGGGACTGAAAAGTCTCGGCTTTTTCTTTTGTGGAATATGTGAACACGGATTGACGCTGAGGGATTTTCAGCGCAAAATCCTCTTCATGGGCACGCACAAACAGATGAAATGCGCCAGCAAACAAAAAACGCCAAAAAAAGTTTGTGGTGAGCGAGTGAGTTATTCATCGGCTCGGAAGAAAAAGGTAAAGGCAGATTTTCACTATGCAAATGGCAACTACACAAATGGAAGAAACGATTTTCTTAACGAAGATACAATAGCTTATCGCACTCGGTTTGATTCTGATATTCAACCGTTACTTTTTCCGTCTCGCGCGGGATCGGAAAACAGTTTCAAAGATTTTTGCCAGTCAATCGGAGTGGAGTTGGGGCAAAACTGGCAAGGTTCTTTTGGCGTGGGATTACGAACTTGGGCGCATGGCGTTTTGCCTAAACCGATTCGGACATTGAGCCTTTTTTCCGGCGCGGGTGGTTTGGACATTGGTTTTCACGACGCGGGTTTTGAGATTATTGAACAGGTCGAGATTGAAGAAAAGTTTGTGGCGACGTTGCGGGCAAATTCTGGTCGTGGCAAATACCTTGCCGAATCGAAAGTTAAATCCACGGACATCCGCGATTTTTATCCGCCCGATGATTTGAAGGTGGATTTCATTATCGGTGGACCGCCGTGCCAGACTTTTTCGGCGGCAGGACGCCGTGCGGCTGGTGTGAGAGGAACAACCGACGAACGCGGCACATTGTTTGAAGAGTATGTAAGGCTGTTAAAGCAATTAAAGCCGACAGGATTCCTTTTTGAAAATGTTTATGGCATTACCGGCGCAGATGATGGAAAGGCGTGGCAATCCATTTGCGCTGCCTTTGCGGGAGCAGGCTACACAATTACTCCACGCGTTTTGGATGCGGCGGATTACGGAGTGCCGCAACATCGGGAGCGAATGATTATTGTCGGGACACGCGGGAAGCTGTTTAAGTTTCCGCGACCAACACACGGACGTGATTCAGTTGATGGTTTGCCTTTGGTGTCGGCATCTGATGCGTTGGCAGGCGTTCCAAATCTTGGAGAGAAAATCAAATCTGATCTTGGCGGTCGCTTCGGGCATTTGCTCAAAGAAATTCCTCCGGGTTTGAATTACAGTTTCTTCACCGAAAAAATGGGGCATCCGTCGCCGATTTTTTCATGGCGGTCAAAATTTTCAGACTTCCTCTACAAAGCCGATCCAGCCACGCCAATCAGGACGCTCAAAGCTCAAGGCGGTCAATACACCGGGCCGTTTCATTGGGACAGCCGGGCGTTTTCAGTTGCGGAATTGAAACGGTTGCAAACTTTTCCTGACAGCTATGAAGTTGTGGGTGGTCGGCAAGTCGCCATCCATCAAATTGGCAACTCCGTTCCGCCGCAGCTTGCGCGCATTCTCTCGGTCTCGGTTCTTAATCAGATTTTCAGCGTGGAATTGCCGGTTTCGTTACCACTATTGGAAACGCACGAAAAATTAAGTTTCCGCAAACACAAGCGCAGCCTGACGACTTCTTATCGGGCAAAAGCGCATGGGGCAATCAGCACTTTGCCAAAAGCACAGCCGATAAAAAACCCCGAAGGGTCATCGTATCATGCCATATTGCGAAATGATTTCGGCTGGATGATTAACGGCGAACAGAATGATTCTTTGAAAGTTACTTTTTCTCCGACCGATTCAAATTGGAAAATCAAAGTTGCAACTGGCGGCACATTGCAGGAAGCCTTTCATATCAGCGTTATGCCGGCAAAAAAATCTGGATGGGCAGTGCCAGCAAACAAGGTCACGCTTTCAGGAAGCACACTGACGCGGGAAGTTTTTACGGGCGCATGGAAAGCCTTGGAAGCTGAATTGGTCAGGGCGGGAATCAAAGCCGACCTTGTCCAGCTTTGCAGTTACTATCAATACACACCGGAGTTTGTCGGCAAACTTCATTTCTCCAGCAACCAAAAAATCACCGATGAATGGCGGGTTTTGAGTTTGGTTGTCGAAGGTGTCGGCGTCCGTAGAATTGCCGCGCTGGATGAAATCGCCGACGTATGGAAAATTCCAAAGGCAAAAGTGATGAGTGTGGCGAAATGGTTGCGGGAACTTGGTTACGAAGTTCGTAATCATAGAACCAATCCTCAAATTCCGGCTGATTGTCTGCTAGTGCCGTATGCCTTTCCAACGTTTACCCCACAGAGCGTGCAATTGAGAAAAAACCTTGAACATCACCATGGCTAAAAAACCTAATCGGAAAATTCCGAGACTCGAAGTCTATTCAAGCCACTCTGTTTTAGTGCAGGAAGAGGGACGGCAGACATTCAAGGAAGGACAACTCACGACTGCGGCGGCGAAGCGGCTGGTAAAAATTCGCAAGGCACTTGAAAGCGGTTTTCTGGACAAACTTGTTGGCGACTGCCGTTCGCCCGACATCAAGATTGAAGGTCTCGATGATGAAGCGCTTCGACATCTCACTCAACTGGTGGATTCCGTCACGAGCGAAGTTGGCCGGGCAATCGTCGGGTTGACGGTTCTTCAACTGGCAATCAAATCTATTTACCCCGATCAAAGCATTCGTTTGCATAAGGGTGGTGGAACTGGTGAAAGTTTTTCCTGGCAGGATGGATTGCCGATGCGTGTTCTCGACAAGGAATACAACACACCGATTCTTCGCAAATACGACTTGGTCAAGCTCAATGCCGACGGCGTTTTCATGACACGATCGCTCGCGGAAAATTATCCTTACAGCCAACTTTACAAAGCAGCTTCACGCGGCGCAAAAACCGAATGGCTGGCCATCGTGGACATGGCCGAATTTGGTAAACTTGATCCGACAACCGCACTGAAACAACTCGTCGTGATGCTTTTCAACCGCTCGGACGCGTTCAAGAAAGATGCTGAACTTGCGATGCGAGCCGCAAAGTCGGTTGCCGGAAAGCTGAAAAATCTTGATGAAGCAACCAAGTTCATTCGCAACTTTGTGGATTCATCCACATACGCAGCAAGACTCTTTGAGATTGCGATGCACAGTTTGTTCCAAGTTCTCGAAGACAACGGGGCTTTTGGAGATGGCTTTCTTAAAAAACTTTCCCAAATGCGTTCTGCCAACAAAAAGCACGGCAACATCGGCGACATTGAAATCACCACAGGCAAACGCGACAATTTACATATCGTAGAATCGTGGGACGCAAAATATGGCAAGGCGTATTTGCGCGAGGAACTGGATGAACTTCACGAAAAGCTGCAAGAGCATCCCGAAACCAAGTTCGCTGGATTTGTGGTAGATGCAAATCCAAATCTGAAACCTGAAATAAAAAACCGCATTGAAGAGCTTGAGCAAACCAACAATATACGAATCGAAATTGTAGAGTTTGACGATTGGATTTCTCGGCAGGCAAAGCGCATTTCTCTCCCCAGCGAGCGGATTGCAAATCTTTGGTTAATTGCGTTTGCAGAAAGCCTTTGTCAATTTCGCCGTGACCGTGCGCCGATTGACGAACCAGCAGATTCATGGGTTCGGGAACTCCGCACCTTTGCTGAAAAGTGGCGATGACATTAAAAACGCCCTCCGTTTCCGAAGACCTTTTTGTGTTTTCTTCGATTTGAATGCTGGCATGGTTGCCAGCGGTGTTAAAATTCCATCCGAAAATTATTGCCCGTTGATTTTATTCGCGTATATTCGACATTCTATTTATTGAAAATATGAGCGCTGTTTTAGAAAAAGATAAACTGGGTTCGGTCAATTCGCCCAAACGTGAATACACGATGGAGCGCACTCGTAACATCGGCATTGCCGCGCACATTGACGCGGGCAAAACGACGACGACCGAGCGTATCCTTTTTTACACCGGCCTGATCCACAAAATCGGCGATGTGGACGACGGCAACACCGTGACGGACTGGATGGAACAGGAACGCGAACGCGGTATCACGATCACGAGCGCCGCCGTCACCTGCTTCTGGACGCAAAAAACCGCCAAGCCGGGCGAAGATAAAATTTACAAGGCGTTTAACAACGTTCCGCATCGCATCAACATCATTGACACGCCCGGCCACGTGGATTTTACCGCCGAAGTCGAACGTTCCATGCGCGTGCTTGACGGCGCGGTCGCCGTGTTTTGCGGCGTTGCCGGCGTGCAGCCGCAATCCGAAACCGTCTGGCGTCAGGCGACGAAATACAAAGTGCCGCGCATCGCATTCGTCAACAAAATGGATCGCATCGGCGCGAATTTTGAGAATGCGCTGAACGACATGCGCACGAAACTTCGCGCGTATGCGTTTCCAATTTTTATACCCATCGGCGCCGGTCCAACCGAGGCTGACAACAAACCAATTGCTGGCGGCTTTGAGGGCGTGATTGACGTGGTCAACCAGAAGGCAGTGAACTGGGGTCCCAGCGAGGCCAATGAAGGTTTGAATTACGAAGTCACGGACATTCCCGCCGAGCATCAGGAGCGTGCCAAGGCCGCGCTGGCGGAATTGATTGACGCGGTTTCCAACAAGGACGACGAGATCGCAAATCTCGTGCTCGAAGAAAAACCGATTACGCCGCAAGTTTTGAAAGCGGCCATTCGCCGGCTCACTTGCAAGATTGAACTTGTTCCCGTCCTGTGCGGCTCGGCGTTCAAGAAAAAAGCCGTGCAAGTGCTCGTTGACGCGGTCGTGGATTATCTGCCGAGTCCGCTGGACGTTCCGGGCGCGGAAGGTCTTGAAGTCGGCTCGACGGAAAACAAAGTCCACGTTGAAACGAGCGACAATAATAAATTTTGTTCGCTGGCGTTCAAATTGTGGACTGATCCTTACGCGGGCAAGCTGGTTTTCTTCCGCGTTTATTCCGGCCAGTTGAAAAAAGGCGATACGATTTACAATCCGCGCACGCGCAAACGCGAGCGCGTCAGCCGCCTCATGGTCATCCAAGGCAGCGAACGCAAGGACATCAATGAAGTTTATGCCGGTGATATCGCCGCGCTTGTCGGCCTGCGCAACATCACGACCGGCGACACGCTTTGCGACGAAGATTACGACGTGACGCTCGAACCGCCAACGTTCCCCGAACCGGTCATTTCAATGGCCGTCGAACCGAAGACCAAGCAGGATCGCGACAAATTGTCCGAAGGTTTGCAACGCCTCGCGGAAGAAGACCCGACGTTCCGCTGTTTCACGAACGAGGAAACCAGCCAGCTCATCATCGCGGGCATGGGCGAGTTGCATCTGGAAATCATCATTGACCGGCTCAAGCGCGAATTCAAAGTGGAGGCCAACACCGGCGCGCCGCAGATCGCGTATCGCGAGACGATCACCAAGAAAGCCGAGGGCGAAGGCAAGTTCATCCGTCAATCCGGCGGCAAAGGTCAATACGGCCATGCCTGCATCACCGTCGAGCCGAATGAAAAAGGCAAAGGCGTGGAAGTGATTGATGAAATTGTCGGCGGCTCGATTCCGAAAGAATATATTCCGGCCGTCATCAGCGGCATCGAAGAAGCCATCAAAGGCGGCGTTTACGCGGGCTATCAGGTCATTGACATCAAAGTCGAAGTCGTGGACGGCTCGTTCCATGAAGTTGACTCGAACGAACTCGCGTTCCGCATGGCCGGCATTTTTGCCTTGAAAGACGCCTTCAAAAAAGCCGGGCCGATTCTGCTGGAGCCGATCATGAAGGTGGAATGCGCCACGCCTGACGAATATCAAGGGGATTTGCTCGGCGACATCAATCGTCGTCGCGGCACGATCATCAGCATCGAGGCGAAGAATGGTTTGACCATGCTCAACGCGCAAGTGCCGCTGGCTGAAATGTTCGGATACGCGACGGCGATCCGCTCGCTCTCCAAAGGCCGTGCATCATATTCCATGGAACCGTTGACCTTCTCGCAAGTTCCGAACAGCGTGTTGACGACGATTCTGGATCAAGCCGCGAAGAAACCTGCGGCGAGAACTTAAAAGAAATTCTTTCAACGAAAGCCGAGGTGAACAGCCTCGGTTTTTTATTTTCAATTCCAACATTCAAGCGCACACTTGCCGCATGGCAAAAAAGTCGGCATCAGAAATAGCCTCGTTAAAGAAAGAAATTCAGGAGCAGACAACTCCTTCGGCCACGAGCCACCAAGCCGCTTACAAGAATTTTTGCGCTCACTTAAAACTCCTCATCGCCAAAAATCCGCATCTCATCACGACGACATTGAGCAACATTTTCACAATGCGGCTCATTGGAAATAAAACTCATGGTGATTTGGCGGAAATTGCGATTGCGGAATTCATCAACCAATATATGTATAATTTCAAATCCGTCCACGTCGGGAAGGATTTGTATCGCGCCAAAGAACACGAGGAAGACATTAAAATTATCAATGAAATCACGAAGGAAGAATTTCCGGTGAGTTTGAAAGCTTACGGCGACGGTCCGTTGCAGCTTTCAACCGACAAGAATTTTCTGATGTTTCCGAAATTGCAAAAGCTCGGAAAGCTCATCGAAAAGCGCAAAGACATCGAGGCGTTGTGGAAAGATTCCGTTTTCGCGGACTTTGGCAGCCTCAATGTTCTGCCACTCATTTACGATGAGAAACGCCAGCGCTGCAACATTATGGTTTTCGATTACGACGCAGCGAGAAAGAACATCGCGCGCATTGAGTATTCCGAAGAAGGCAAAGGACGGATGCATCCGGTGTTTCGATTTTTCGATGGCGATGGAAATTATGTTTGCGAAGTGCGTTATGGCGGCGGAACTGCAAACGCGCTTCAACGCGGTCTGTGGACGCATACAAAGAACTGCAAGTATTTCGAGAGCGTGACAAATGGCTGGATTGATTATTCGCACAATTTGGTTTTGGTGAAATTATTTTCACACGCACTGGTGACAACAAGTAAAGGCCATGAGGTTGCTTTGGCGGAGTTGAAAAAAGATATTGAAGAACAACGGCAGCATTCCAAATTAAAGTAGATGCAGACGATTGATTTATTTGAAGATTTGGTCGTGGATGTTCCCGGAACGGAGGGCATCAAATATACCGGCTCGAAACTCAAGCTGCTGCCTTACATTTTTCAACTCATCCGAAAAGTTAAACCCAAAACCGTGCTGGACGGTTTTGCCGGCACGACGCGC
This sequence comes from Candidatus Methylomirabilota bacterium, assembly GCA_035644195.1. Lineage (GTDB taxonomy): Bacteria > Verrucomicrobiota > Verrucomicrobiia > Limisphaerales > UBA11358 > UBA11358. The sequence goes on from DASQOZ010000041.1 coordinate 8,056, forward strand.
ATTTCTCAAGCGCTCGCACAAGCCGGTTATCGCGTTGTCGCCAATGACATTTCCGCATGGTCGAAAATTTTCGGCACTTGTTATTTGCTCAACACACATCCCGAAAGTCATTACAAGCTGCTCATTGACCATCTCAATTCATTGCGCGGAAAAGATGGCTGGTTCACCGAACATTACGGTGGCGAGCCGAATAGCGGCTGTTCCATCGGCGAAGACAATCTCAAAAAGCCGTGGCAAAAACATAACACGCGACGGCTCGATGCCATTCGTGATGAAATTGAACGCCTTTCCATTTCCGAAATTGAAAAAGCTGTATTGCTGACCAGCCTGATTCTTGCGCTGGATGAAGTGGACAGCACGCTCGGCCATTTTGTTTCTTATCTCAACGATTGGTCGCCGCGCTCTTACAACAAACTGCGTTTGCACGTTCCGCGACTCATTCCCGCGACTGAACGTCATGCCGTTCATCAATCCGACATTTTTGATTTGGTGAAAAAAGTTGAGGTTGATCTCGCCTATTTCGATCCACCTTACGGCTCAAGCAACGAAAAAATGCCGCCGTCCCGCGTGCGCTACGCTGCATATTATCATCTTTGGACTTCCATTTGTCTTTATGACAAACCCGAATTATTTGGAAAAGCAAAACGCCGCGCCGATACCTCCGACACAATGGCGAGTTCAGTTTTTGAAGATTTCAGGAAAAGTGAATCAGGACGATTTGTTGTCGTGGAAGCCATTGAGCGGCTTTTGCAAGTGACGCGAGCCAGGCACATCATTTTGTCATACAGTTCTGGCGGACGCGCCACGGCTGAAGAATTGAATGAAGTCATCAATACCGCCGGAAAGCTGATTGAAGTTCTCGAAATTGATTACCGCAAAAACGTCATGGCGGGGATGCGTTGGACAAACGAATGGGTTAGCGAAGCCGAAACGCCGAACAAAGAATTTTTGTTTCTGGTTGAAAAATAAAATCATCATCCCGCTCACGGTTCGCGAAATTTTGGCAATGTGATTCTTTCGAGTTTAAGCACCGCGACTTTTCGGAGGCGCGGTGCTTTCCCGTTCAATGATTTCAGCGGTCAATCTTTGTGACCGGACAGGTTCGCCGTGAATCAATTTCATCATTGAGTCCACGGCTGCAATTCCAAGACGAAATTTTGGCTGGCGAACGGTTGTCAGCGGCACGCGAAAAAATTCCGCCGTCAAAACATTTCCGAAACCGGCGACTGAAATGTCTCCTGGAATTTTCATGCCCTGAGCGAGCAAGGTTTCCGCGCAGCCGACGGCGACAAGGTCGTTGACGGCTTGCACGGCGGTTGCTTTGCAGGATTCGTTGAGCATTTGCAGCGCGGCTTTGGTGCCGTCTTCAATGGTGCTGCCCGCTTGAAAAACCAATTTGTCGTCCAGTTCCAGACCGGCTTCGCGGAGCGCGCGGCGATAACCTTCGAACCGATCATGCGCCCACGGCGCGACGGGCGGGCCGGTGAGATAAGCGATTCGTTTGTGGCCGAGCTTGAGCAAATGCTGCGTCATGTTGTAGCTGGCGACAAGCTCCTCGATTTCGACGCTCAAAAATGTTTTGCAAAACGGCGCGGGCGGGCCAAGCAAAACGGTGGGCGTCTGGCGCGCGAGCACTTCCTGATAAATCCGCGCTTCGGCCTCAAAGCGATAGACCGGCGAAATAAAAAGTCCGTCCACGCGCCGCGACAACAGCCGGCGGATGCAATGTTCCTCGCGTTCGGCCATGTTATGCGTGTGCGCGAGCAAAACGTCGTAGCCGAGTTCATGCGCGCGGTCTTCAATCGCAAAGACAATGCGCGCAAAAATCGGATTGGTGATGGACGGAATGAGCAGCCCGAAAAGCTTGGTCGTTTTTGTGCGCAATCCTTGCGCGCTGGAATCCGGCACATAACCCATTTGTTTCGCCAGCGCTTTGAGGCGCGATTTTGTCGCGGCGGAAACATCCGGTTCATCGCGCAACGCTTTTGAAACGGTCATCACCGAAACATTTGCGTGTCGGGCTATGTCTTTGAGTCGAACCATTTCACAAATAGGTTCCGCGCCAATGCAACTTGCGGCGCAAGGCTTCCAAAAATGAATTGCCGGGCAAATGAACCAGCCGAATCGCATGACGGCTGCGGCGAATCGTGACTTCATCGCCTTCTTCCAGTTCCGCGACAACTTGTCCGTCCACGCTTAAAATCGTTGCGGACAATGGATTGACGGCTTTTACGCGAATTGTCGAAGCCAGCGGCAAAATGATGGAACGGTTTGAAAGCGCGTGCGGGCAAATTGGCGTCAGCGCAAAAACTTCCGCCGCCGGTAAAACGACTGCGCCGCCCGCCGCAAGCGAATAAGCTGTCGAGCCGGTTGGCGAGCTGACAATCAAACCGTCGCAGCGATAGCGCGTGATCAGTTCGCCGTCAACACTGACATCGAGCGAAATCAGCCGCGAGACAGCGCCACGACTGACCACGATGTCGTTGAGCGCGGTTTTGCGAACGGCTTTTCCATTGCAACGTCCGCTGACTTCAATCAGGACGCGCGATTCGTATTTGAATTCGCCTTTCCAGATTTTTTTCAGCGCATCAGCCAATTCGCCGGACGGAACCGCTGTGAGAAATCCAAGCCCGCCGATGTTGATGCCAAGCATCGGCGTATTGAAACCGGCGATGTCGCGCGCGGCGCGAAGCATCGTGCCGTCACCGCCGAAAACGAGAAGCAGATCGGCTTTGCGCGCAAGCGTTGAGATGTCGCCATCCACGATGGCCTTGCGACCGGCGCGCTGGATGAGTTGCGCGGCTTTGCGGATGATGCCGGCACAAGCGGCTTTTTCCATATTGCCGACCAGTCCGACGACTTTTATTTTTTTAGTTTGTCTTTTCAATCAGCGCCAAAAATTCCTTATTGCCGGCCGGGCCGAGCAGGGGAGATTCAACCACATCGCGCCAGCAAAGGCCAGCTTGAGCGGAAACAAATTCACGAAGCTCTCGCAGAACTCGTTCGTGGATGGCCGGATCGCTGATGACGCCCCGCCCTTTGTCGGCTTCAATTTTTCCGGCTTCAAATTGCGGTTTGATGAGCGCGACAATTTTGCCATTTGGTTTTAACAGGGCAATCGCCGGCGGTAAAATTTTTCGCAACGAAATGAAGGAGCAATCAATAGTGATAAGGTCAGCACCGATGAATTTGGAAGTTTCGACTTTAGAAACGACTGCAATTCTCCCCCTCGCCCCGCGATTAAGCGGGGAGAGGGAGACAAATTGTTCCGGTTTCAAAAATCGCGCGTTGGTTTTTTCCATGACAACGACGCGCTTGTCACGGCGAAGTTTCCATGCAAGCTGGCCTTGACCGACATCCACGGCAAAAACTTTTGCAGTGCCGGATTGAAGCAGACAATCGGTGAAACCGCCGGTGGACGCGCCGAGATCAATCGCGGTGAAACCAGTGACATCGAGCTGGAAATGTTTCAGCGCGTGTTCCAATTTTTGTCCGCCGCGGCTGACAAATTTTTCACCGGCATCCAGCGTGAGTAAATCTTCCGGCTGAACTGCATCGCTGGGTTTGTGCGCGAGTTGTGAATTGACGCGGACTTGTCCGGCGAGAATGGCTCGTTTGGCGCGTTCACGGCTTTCGCAAAGGCCGCGTTCCACCAGCACTTGATCGAGGCGAATCATGAATGCAGCAATGGCGTCCGCTGCAATTGTTATCCTGCTTTTGTGATGCGGGTTTGAACTTCACGGAAGTTGTGAAGAAACATGGCATTTTCCGCCACTGCCTTTTCGACGAGCTGTTTGAGCAGAAACATTTCCGAACTGTTGATGACGGCATGGACGCTTTGTTTGAATGCTTCCATGGGCATGAACGTTTGAAATGAGTTGCCGAGCAAAACGATGGTTGTATGGCGACGCTGGCTGACGGGCATTTCCTGGAGCGCTTTAAGCGTAAGATTTTCCTCGATGGTGTTCGCGCCGAATAATTCCTCAAGAATCACGACTTGGTAATGGATCTGGCTGAAGCGCGCCGAAAAATCGCTGTGCGTGGCGGCGGTGTGAACTTTGTAGCCCAGTTCGTTCAAAGTGGATTTGGCGGTTTCAAGCCATTCCGGCGTGGAAAAGGCAATCAAGGCGGGTTTGTCCGCAGCGGTGATGAAGTTCGTTTCAAATTCGCCCATAATTATTTAAGTTTGATCGCAGGGCCAGAGGCGTCGCCCGATTTCACCGGCGGAGTCCTCATTTTCAACGAGCCGAGAGTCGAAGTGATTTCGCCGCGTTCTTTTTTGATGAGATCCATGCCGCGCGAGAGGACGCCGCGCTTGGTGCAATAGAGCAGGGCGGTTTCCTCGGTGATAATTCCATTTTCAAATGCCTCGAGGCAGGCATGGTCAAAGTTGCGCCAGCCGAATGTGTAACTGGACTCGATGATTTCGTAAAATGTCTTGCCTTCGCTTTCACCCAAACGGACGGTTTCTTCAGTGCGGATGTTGTGTCCCATGATTTCAAGCAACGCGTGACGACCACCGCCGATTTTTGGCGCGAGCCGCTGGCTGACGATCCATCGCAACGAATCGGCAAGCCGGATGCGGATTTGTTCCTGCTCTTCGGCTTCGAACATGCCTAGAATACGGTTGATGGTTTCACCTGCGTTCACTGTATGGAGTGTGCTTAAAACCAAATGACCGGTCTCCGCAGCGCTCAAAGCGATTCGCACCGTGTCGCGGTCGCGCATTTCGCCGACGAGAATGACTTTTGGCGCCTGGCGCAGCGCGGCGCGAAGACCATTTGCAAAAATGTCAAAATCCACTCCCAATTCACGCTGATTGAACGTGGCTTTTTTGTGTGGATGAACAAATTCCACGGGGTCTTCGAGCGTGACGATGTGCACGGCCTTTTGAGTATTGATTTCGTTGAGCAATGCCGCGAGCGTCGTGGATTTGCCTGAACCAGTTGCGCCTGTGACCAAGACCAAACCCGTTTTTTCTTTTGGAATTTCTTTGAAAATTTCTGGAAGCTTCAGCTTGTCCAACGTCGGAATGACGGTGTTCAATTGCCGGCAAACAATGGAATAATTGCCGCGCTGCGAAAAAATGTTGACGCGGAAACGCGCCTTGTCCGCGAGCGTATAAGACGTGTCGCATGAGCCGTGCCTCAATAAATCTTCAATATACCAAAGGTTGTCGCCAATAATATTCAGCGCAATCATCTCGGTTTGATACGGCGTGAGCTTGGCGATCGGCGGATCCAATTCAACCGGTTTAAGTTCGCCAAAAGACTCGACTTGCGGCGGGCGCGCCACGGTAAAAAGAACGTCGGAGACTTCCGACTGCGACGCCAACATGGTGGCCAGAATTTGATCAAGTTCGGGACGGCGCATGTTTCAACCTTCGTCTTCGTTAATCTTCGTCTTCAGGAGGATGGGCGAGAAGCGCGCGGAATTTTTTCCTGTCGAGCGCTTTTTCATATGCATCTTCCGGCGCGATGCGTTTCATCCGCAAATGTTCCATGATATGGTCATCGAGCGGCTGATTGCCGAGTTTCTTGCCGACTTGGATCATGCCCGGAATCTGGTGCGTCTTGCCTTCGCGCACGAGGTTTGCCACGGCGGTCGTGAACACAAGAATTTCAAATGCCGCGCAACGGCCTTTCTTGTCTATGCGCTTGAATAACGTTTGCGCCACCACGCCTTTGAGCGATTCGGAAAGCGTTTGCCGAATCTTGTTTTGTTGGTCTGCGGGAAAAACGTCAATGATGCGGTCAACGGTTTTCGCCGCGCTTTGTGTGTGCAAAGTGCCGAAGACCAAGTGACCCGTGCTCGCCGCGGTCAGGGCAAGTTCGATTGTTTCCAAATCGCGCATTTCGCCGACGAGGATGATGTCCGGGTCTTCACGCAACGCGCCGCGCAATGCCGACGCGAATGATTTCGTATGCACGCCAACTTCGCGGTGATTGATGAGACAGCTCTTGCTTTCGTGCGTGAATTCAATCGGGTCTTCAACCGTGATGATGTGGTCTTTGCGATTTTTATTGCAGTAATCCACCATCGCCGCGAGCGTCGTGGATTTGCCGGAACCGGTCGGGCCGGTGACGACGACAAGGCCACGATTGAGCATCGCCAGCTTTTTCAACACGGGGGGCAGCGGCGCGTCGAACTTTTCAAAATCTTCAAATGAAAGCACACGGCTGGGAATCTGACGAAAGACCGCAGAAATGCCGTTCTTTTGGTTGAAAAAGTTGACACGAAAGCGTGAAATGTTCGGAATTTCGTAGCCGAAGTCCACGTCGCCCGTTTCTTCAAATACTTTAATTTTGTAATCGGGCGCGATTTCGTAGAGCATCGCTTTGAGATTATCGCTTTCGAGCAGCGGGTAATCCACACGTTGGAGTTCGCCGTCAATGCGCAGGATCGGCGGGTTGCCGGAGGCCATGTGCAGGTCGGACGCCTTCTGTTCAAACATCAAGTTGAAAAATGCATCTATTTTGGCCATAAGTCCTCTTCTGTTGAGGCGCATTTTAGCTAAAGCCGCGCCAAAGGCAAGCAATGAATACACCAATTAACATTATCCGCGAAGAGATTGAAAAATCCGGCGTTTTGCCATTTGCGCGATTCATGGAATTGGCGCTATATCATCCTGACGGCGGCTATTACGAACGCGAACAAACTCCCGGACGGCGCGGCGATTTTTACACCAGCGTCAGCGTTGGAAATCTATTTGGCGAACTGCTCGCGTTTCAATTTGCCGAATGGCTGGAAGCAGAAGTCAGAAGTCAGAAGTCAGAAGTCAGAATTGTCGAAGCCGGCGCGCATGATGGGCAATTGGCAAAGGACATTTTGAATTGGCTTCAAATTCATCACGCAAAACTTTTTGAGCGGATTGAATACATTTTCATCGAGCCTTCGCCGCGCCGACAACAATGGCAACGCGAAACGGTGAAAGATTTTCAAAATGTCGAATGGCTTTCTGATTTTGAAAACTTAAAACTCATAAATCAAAATTCAAAACTTAATGGAATTATTTTCAGCAACGAACTGCTCGACGCTTTTCCCGTCCATCGTTTCGGCTGGGACGCGAAGGGAAAAAAATGGTTTGAATGGGGAGTTGCGCTCGATGGCGACAAATTCATTTGGTCACGAACCGATAACTTCCTCGCCCCGTCAGACGGGGAGAGGGTTGGGGTGAGGGGCAACTTGCCATCTTCCATTTTCCATCTTCCATCTTCGCTTTTGGACATTTTGCCCGACGGCTACACCATCGAAACTTCTCCCGTCGCCGAAAACTGGTGGCGCGATGCCGCCAATGTTTTGGAAACCGGCCGGTTGGTGGCGATTGATTACGGCCTGGCTGCCGATGAACTTTTTTCGCCCGCGCGCGCGGACGGAACCCTTCGCGCCTATTTTCAACATCGTGTCAGCGAGGATGTTTTGGCGAACGTTGGCGAACAGGATTTGACGGCGCACGTGAATTTTTCCGCCATCCAAAAAGTTGGCGAAGATGCCGGATTGATCACCGAATTTTTTGGAGCGCAAACAAAATTCCTGACGGAAATTTTGCGGGTGGCGGCAAAAAACAATTCCTTCGGCGAGTGGAACACAAAACAGACGCGACAATTTCAAACGCTGACGCATCCCGAACATCTCGGCCGCGCTTTCCGCGTTTTGGTTCAATCCAAAAGTTGAATATTGCAATCGGCGCGGCAATCAATATTTGGCTGCATTACGCATCTTATCCGATACTTGCACACCGGTGGATTCGAGGGATTTGATGGCACATTGAGGACAAAGACCGTGAGAAAACGAAGCGTCTGTGTAGCGCGCAATATAAGTTTCAATTTGATTCCAATACCCCGTGTCGTCACGGACTTTTTTGCAGTCCGCGCAAATGGGCAGCAATCCGCTCAATGTTTTGACTTCCGCCAATGCCGCCTGCAATTTGCCAATGAGCTTTTCGCGTTCGGCTTCGAGCTGCTGGCGTTCAATGGCGTAGCGGATGGTTCGTGCAAGCAAAAGCCCGGTCAACTCTGTCTTCGGTATAAAATCCTGCGCGCCGTCATGAATCGCCTTCCGCGCCGTGTCCATGTCGCCTTTTACTGACAAAATGATGATGGGCAGAGTCCGCGCTTTTTTATGCAGTTCTGCGAACGTTTCCAGTCCATGACTGTCCGGCAATCCCAAATCCAACAATATCACGTCAAAGGTTTGTTCGACCACGACCGCCAGAGCATCTGCGAGCCGTTGCGCATGTGCGATGGACATCAGCGTTTCCTCTGCCAGTATTGTTTTCACCAGCAACACATCGTTAGAGTCGTCTTCAACCAGCAGGATTCGGATTGGATTCATGAAATTTTGCTAGAGCGTATCTCATAAATGTCTCAAGAGGATGATTACCGCCGCCAAATGAACAAACCCTTGAAAATTCTCCGCGTGGTATTCATAACGGACCACCAGCCGTCGGAAGCTGAAGAGCCAGGCGAAGAGCCG
>DASQOZ010000042.1:0-3603 GCA_035644195.1 Candidatus Methylomirabilota bacterium
AGCGCGCCTTCGAGCGTGTTTAACGCCAGTTTGGCGGCGACTTTTGGCTTTGTGCCGTCGTGGCACTTCACGCAGGCTGCGTCAAAAATGGGTTTGATGTCGGTGTCGAATGTCACGCCGGCCTTGGTCGAGGCGGGCGGCAGCGCCGGCTTGGCATCTTCGGCGAACACGGCGGCGGCCAGTCCAAAGACGGCGGCAAGAGAGACTGCGGTTGATTTTGTCATGGCTTTTATTTGCAAAGGTTGTGTTGGTTTCGCGGACAATCTGGACTAAAGACGCCATAACAGTCAAAAAGTTTCAACCAAAAAATTCTTTACGGACGTGTAACTTGCGGGTGATCGCCAATTGCGCCAATCTTTGCGCGTGAACAACGTGAATTTTTCAAACGCCACGCTGGTTGTTTTGGGCCACGGAACGACTTTGAACGACCAGTCCTCCGCGCCGGTTTTTCAGCACGCGGCGGAACTGCGCCGCCAAAAAATTTTCCGCGAAGTTCGCGAGGCGTTCTGGAAACAAGAGCCACAGGTCAAAAAAGTCCTGGCGGAAATTTCCGCGCCGCGCATTTTCATCGCGCCGTTATTTATCAGCGAAGGCTATTTTGCCGCCGACAAAATTCCGAAGGAGCTTGGTTTTGATTTTCCTGAAAACTTGAAACTAAAGGCTCAAAACTCGGAAATTTTTTACTGCAAGCCGATTGGTTCGCACGACAACATGACCCGCGTGATTTTGGCTCGCGCAAAAGCGGTTGTCGAAAAGTTTCCATTCCCGCGCGCGCCAAAGCCGGCGGACACGACCCTCTTCATCGCAGGCCACGGCACGGAGAAAAATGAAAACTCGCGCGAAGCCATCGAGCGGCAGGTGGAATTGATCCGGGCGCAAAAAATTTACGCGGATGTCCACGCGATTTTTCTCGAAGAATCGCCGCGCATCGCCGATTGTTTTCAAATCGCGCGGACGAAAAATCTGGTCGTCGTGCCATTTTTCATCAGCGACGGTTTGCACACGCAGGAAGATATTCCGGTCTTGTTGGGCGAGGCAAAACGAACCGTTGGGCAAAGAATTGCCAGCAGCCAGCCGTCATGGCGAAATCCGACGGAGAAAAACGGCAGGCTCGTCTGGTATTCGCCCGCCGTCGGCAGTGAACCGGGAATTGCCGACGTGATTTTGGAACGCGTAAGCGAAGCCGCAAAATAAATTTATGAACAAACTCCGAATCGGATTCTTGAGCACCGCCGGCATCGGCAGGAAAAATTGGAAGGCGGTTTTTTACAGCGGTAATTGCATCGTCACCGCCGTCGCCAGCCGCGACATCGGGAAAAGCCGCGATTTCATTGACGATTGTTCGCGCGAAGTGGCGTTTGAAACCAAACCCGCCGCGCTTGGCAGCTATGAAGAATTGATCGCGTCAAAAAACGTGGATGCCGTTTATATTCCGCTGCCGACAAGTTTGCGGAAGGATTGGGTCGTGCGCGCGGCGGCGGCGGGAAAACATATCGTCTGCGAAAAACCATGCGCCGTCAGTTCGGCCAGCCTCGACGAAATGATTTCCGCCTGCAAAAAGAACAACGTGCAGTTCATGGACGGCGTGATGTTCATGCACAGCCAGCGGCTCGCGCGCGTCCGCGAGACGCTCGATGACGGCGCCAGCGTCGGCCAGATCAAGCGCATCGTCGCGCAATTCAGTTTTCCCGGCCACGAGGAATTTTTCCGCAAAAACATCCGCGTGAACTCCGCACTCGAACCCGCCGGCTGCCTCGGCGATCTCGGCTGGTATGACATCCGGTTCGCGCTGTGGGCGCTGAACTGGCGGTTGCCGCGCGAAGTTTCGGCGCGGATGCTCGCGCAAACGGATTCGTCCGTGCCGACCGATTTTTCCGCCGAGCTTTTTTTTGACGGCGGCGTTTCCGCGAGCTTGTATTGTTCGTTCATCAATTTCCGCCAGCAATGGATCAATGTCAGCGGCACGAAAGGCTACCTTCAGATTCCCGATTTTGTCAGCCCGTTTCACGGCGATAAGCTCGGTTTTGAAGTCATCAATATCGGCCAGGACGGCTACAAAATGGTGCCGGAAGTGCGCCGCATCGCGGTTGCGGAAAATGGCAACGGCCATCCGACGGCGCAGGAATCAAATATGTTCCGCAATTTTGCAAACCAGGTTTTTTCCGGAAAACTCAACGACGACTGGCCGATGTGGTCGCTGAAAACGCAGAAAGTCCTGGACGCCTGTCTCGAATCAGCGCGACGGGGCGAAGTTATTAAATTGTGAATCGTTAATTCGTTGAATCGGCTCGCGGTTCACGATTTAACCATTTAACAATTCAACGAATCACGTTATTCTCCGCGCGTGCAGTTTCAGAAAATAACCATCGTCGGCGTCGGTCTGCTCGGCGGCTCAATCGGGCTGGCCGCGCGGAAATTCCGTCTTGCCGGAGAAATTGCCGGATTTGTCCGCCGCAAAAAAACAATTGCCGACTGCGAAAAATTTAGCGCGACGGATTTTGCCACGACCGATCTGCTCGCTGCCGTTTCCAATTCTGATTTGATAATTCTCTGCACGCCGCTCGCGCAAATGCTTTCGCTGACCGAACAATTTTTGCCCGCGCTCAAGCGCGGCGCGATTGTCACTGACGTCGGCAGCGTGAAAGCCGATGTCGTGCGCGAACTGGAGAATTTAATTCACAAATCCGGCGCGCATTTTGTCGGCAGTCATCCGATGGCAGGCGCGGAAAAGACTGGCGTTTCTGCTGCGCGAGCCGATTTATTTCAAAATGCCGTTTGTGTTCTGACACCGACAAAAAAATCCAATGCCGCAGCCGTTCGTAAAGTGGATCAATTCTGGAAATCGCTTGGCGCGTGCGTTTTGAAGTTGCCGCCGGAACAGCACGATTTATTTGTCAGCCGCACGAGTCATTTGCCGCACGTCGTCGCGGCGACGATGGCAAATCTGGTTTTGAATCCGGCAAATCCAAAAACGCAGTCGCAACTTTGTGCCAGTGGTTTCCGCGACACGACGCGCATCGCGTCCGGCTCGCCCGAAATGTGGCGCGATATCGCGCTGGCCAATCGCAAAAATCTTTCAAGATCGCTAGACGCTTTCATCGCCGATTTGCAGAAGTTTCAGCGCACTTTGAAAAATGCCGACGCCAGGGCGATTTCCAAATTTTTTGAAACGGCAAAATCGCGGCGCGACAAATGGCAGGCAAACACAAATTCAATTTCTTCCGAATAATCAGCCACAGATGAAACACAGATTGAACGCAGACAAAGACATCCGCAGATTTCGCGGATTAACGCAGATTAAATCGCAAAGCAATCTGCGAAAATCTGCGCCATCTGCGGACAAGTTCTTTTTTCATCTGTGTCCATCTGTGTCCATCTGTGGCTAAAATGGCCTTACCCGAACTCATCGAAATCGTCCCGCTCAACCAGCCCGTGCGCGCGGAAATCACCGTGCCCGGCTCCAAGAGCATCACGAACCGCGCGCTGATTCTCGCCGCGCTCGCGGATGGCGAAGTCACGCTCACCGGCGCGCTTTGGAGCGAGGACACGCAGATCATGGTCGAATGTTTGCAGAAGCTTGGATTTGAGATTCGCGTGAAAAAT
>DASQOZ010000043.1:0-4143 GCA_035644195.1 Candidatus Methylomirabilota bacterium
GGAACTTTTGAAGAAGCCGGTGAGCTTGAATCACCGCGCCCATCCGCGCTTGAATTTCATTTGCTCAAGTTGCTCCTGCTTCACGACGAGTTGATTCCGCAAGCCGCGTTGCATTTGGATTTGAATTGGATTTTGCATCCGCTCGTCCGGCAAATCGTTCAGCAACGATTGTCCGCTCAAAAAAACGAAACATGGAAAACTCTCGCCGCATTTTTGGATGAATGCGATTCGGTTGAAATGCGAAATCTTGTCACCGAAGCTGTTGCGGAAGAACGCAAAATTCCAAATCCCGAAATCCAACTGGCCGACGTGGTTTTGAAATTGCGAAATCAATTTCTCGACCGGCAAATTGCTTCACTCACGCAAAAAGCAGGCCAGCCGCAAATTTCGGACGCTGAAAAAATTGATTTGCTTCGCGACCAGCAAAAATTGCGTGAACAGAAACGCGCGCCGCTTATCGCAAAATAAAAATCCGCAGATTTCGCCGATTCCCGCAGATTGTTTTAATCTGCGGGAATCGGCGAAATCTGCGGAAAAAAAATCAAAACTACTTCGCGCCTTGATCAATCCACGCGCGGATCAAACCGATCTGGTCGTCCGAAAGTTTCTTCGCGCCTTTGCCTCTTGGCATGAAAATGTCCGGGTCGTCGCCGACGTGCGCGACACTCAAAACTAAATCGCTCTTCGCGCTGTCGCCGGGCGTGACGACTTTTCCGTCCTTGCCGCCCTTGAGCGCGCCTTCGAGCGTGTTTAGCGCCAGTTTGGCGGCGACTTTTGGCTTTGTGCCGTCATGGCATTTCACACAAGACGCATCAAAAATGGGCTTGATGTCCGTGGCGTAAGTGACGCCGGCTTTTGTGGAAGGCGGCGGCAATTTGCCCGCCATGTCATCGGCCAAGGCAACAGTGGCGGTTCCAATCAGGGCGGCGGCAATGGATTTGATCATAATTTAGTCGCGGACAATTTTCACATAGGACGCCTGGTTTGGCAAAAAGTTTCAAGTAAAAAATCATTTGCGAACCTTGCCGACAATCCTGCATTGAGCCAACCTTGTCACATGAACGGTGAAAATTTTTCCGCCGCCGCGCTTGTCGTGCTCGGCCACGGAACGGAATTGAATGAAAATTCCGCCGCGCCGGTTTTCCAGCACGCGGCGGAACTGCGCCGCCGGAAAATTTTCGCCAGCGTCCGCGAGGCGTTCTGGAAACAGGAGCCGCAGATCAAAAAAGTTATCACCGAAATTTCCGCGCCGCGAATTTTCATCGCGCCGCTGTTCATCAGCGAAGGCTATTTTGCCGCCGGCAAAATTCCAAAGGAACTCGGCTTCAGCTTTCCAGACAGCTTAAAACTCAAAACTCAACATTCAGAATTGTTTTACTGCAAACCCGTTGGTTCGCATGACAGCATGACGAAGGTTATTTTGTCCCGCGCGAATGAAGTCGTGAAACAATTTCCGTTTCCGCGCCCGCCAAAGAATTCCGAAACGACCCTTTTTATTGCCGGACACGGCACGGGGAAAAATGAAAATTCCCGCAAGGCCATTGAGCGGCAGGCGGAATTGATCCGCGCGCAGAAAATTTACGCGGATGTCCACGCGATTTTTCTCGAAGAATCGCCGCGCATTTCGGATTGTTACTCGCTCGTGCAAACGAAAAATTTGATCGTCGTTCCATTTTTTATCAGCGACGGTTTGCACACGGAGGAAGACATTCCTGTTTTACTCGGTGAAGCAAAGCGAATCGTTGAACAAAGAATTGCCGCCGGTCAACCATCATGGCGGAATCCGACGGAGAAAAATGGGAAATTAGTTTGGTATTCTTCCGCTGTCGGTTCCGCGCCGGAAATGGCCGACGTGATTTTGGAACGCGTGAGAGAAGCTGCAAAATTATGAAGAAATTGCGAATTGGATTTTTAAGCACGGCCAACATTGGCCGGAAAAACTGGAAGGCGATTGCCGCCTCCAAAAATTGTGTCGTTTCCGCCGTTGCCAGCCGCGATTTGGAGCGCAGCCGAAAATTTATTCAGGAATGTCAGCAAGAAGCTTCAATTGAAAATTCGCCTGAAGCGTTCGGCAATTACGAAGAATTGCTCGCATCCAAAAATGTGGATGTGGTTTATCTTCCGCTGCCGACGGCTTTGCGAAAAGATTTGGTCATTCGCGCGGCGAAAAATGGTAAACACATCCTTTGTGAAAAACCATGCGCTGCCAGCGTCGCCGAATTGAAGGGAATGATTTCCACCTGCAAAAAGCATCGCGTGCAATTCATGGATGGCGTGATGTTTATGCACAATCGTCGCCTCGAAAAAATCCGCGCCGCGCTCGATAAAAATTCTGTCGGCCAAATCAAGCGCATCAATTCGCAGTTCAGCTTTTGCGGTTCGAAAGATTTTCATTGCTCGGACATTCGCGTGGACAGCCGGCTCGAACCGCACGGCTGCCTCGGCGACCTCGGCTGGTATTGCATTCGTTTCGCGCTCTGGACGATGAACTGGCAAATGCCGCGCCGCGTCGAAGGCAAAATTATTTCCACCGCAACAAAAGATTCCAAAGTGCCGACGGAATTTTCCGCTGAATTATTTTTCGACGATGGTGTTTCCATAAATTTTTACTGCTCGTTTCTCACTACATATCGCCAATGGGTTGATGTCAGCGGCACGGACGGCCATCTGCGCGTGCCGGATTTTGTTTTGCCGATTGCGAACAGTTTTGAAATCAACAACCGCATCGTCGAGCCGGCTAAAACTTGGGGCGCGCAGCAGGTCAATATGTTCAACAATTTTGCCAATCAAATTTTCTCCGGCAAGCTCAACAACGATTGGCCGATGTGGGCGTTGAAAACGCAACAAGTTGTGGATGCGTGTTTCGCTTCCGCGCGAAATGCGTTGAGGCGATGAAGGGTTGAAGCGTTTTGCGCTTTAACGCTTCAACTTTTTATTGCATCACGCTATGCTTTGCCCGTGCAATTTCGGAAAATCACCATCGTCGGCGTCGGTTTGCTCGGCGGCTCTATTGGGCTCGCTGCGCGAAAATTTGGCGTTGCTAATGAAATTGCTGGATTCGTTCGCCGCAAAAAGACAATAGCCGACTGCGAAAAATTCGGCGCAACCGATTTTGCCACAACCGATTTACTCGCCGCCGTTTCCAATGCCGATTTGGTGATTCTCTGCACGCCGCTCGCACAAATGCTTTCGCTTGCGGAACAATTTCTTCCCGCGCTGAAACGCGGCGCGATCATCACCGATGTCGGCAGTGTGAAAGCCGATGTCGTGCGCGAATTGGAATCAATAATCACCAATGCTGGCGCGCATTTTGTTGGAAATCATCCGATGGCCGGCGGCGAAAAAACCGGCGTTTCCGCCGCGCGCGCGGATTTATTTTCAAATGCTGTTTGCGTTTTGACGCCGACGCGCAAAACAAATTCTGCCGCACTGAAAAATTTGGAGCAATTCTGGAAATCGCTTGGCGCGCGCGTGTTGAAATTGCCGCCAGAGCAGCATGATTTGCTGGTCAGTCGCACGAGCCACTTGCCGCACGTCGTTGCCGCGACATTGGCGAATCTGGTTTTGAATCCGGCAAATCCGAAACAACAGGCCGCGCTTTGCGCGACTGGTTTTCGCGACACGACGCGCATCGCGTCCGGCTCGCCCGAAATGTGGCGCGACATCGCAATTTCAAACCGGAAAAATTTGGCGAAATCTTTGGACGCTTTCATTTCCGAATTGCAAAAATTTCAGCGCACTTTGAAAAGCGCAGATGCCAAAACCATTTCAAAATTTTTTGAGCAAGCGAAGTTTCGCCGCGATGGTTGGCAAGAGAATCTCACAACTTCGACGGAATAAAAATGAAATTAATCACGCAAAGGCGCAGAGGCGCAAAGCATTTTACGATTTTCTTTGCGAGCTTTGCATCTTCGCGTGAAAAATAAAATGCCTTTGCCAGATTTAATCGAAATCGTCCCGCTCGACAAACCCGTGCGCGCGGAAATCACCGTGCCCGGCTCGAAGAGCATCACGAACCGCGCGCTGATTCTCGCCGCGCTCGCGGATGGCGAAGTCACGCTCACCGGCGCGCTTTGGAGCGAGGACACGCAGATCATGGTCGAATGTTTGCAGAAGCTTGGATTTGAGATTCGCGTGAAAAAT